>DYJH01000122.1 GCA_020723255.1 Desulfonema limicola
CTTCATCTACAATAATGACGCCTTTGGATAACGGCACGCGGACCGGCGGCACAAATGCCGGTTTCAGAAGCCGTTTGCTGCTAAACTCTTCTGTTTCGATCTTTTGATCAGACAATCGAATTCTCCTTTATATGATTGATCAGATAAAGCGTCAGGCATTTCCATGTTTGGCAGCCCCGATAAGTACGGATTCCGCGCTGGATGGCACGTGCGCAAAGATTCCACCATCCACCGCAATAATCTCCCCTGTGATAAAAGAAGCATCATCTGAAACAAGAAATGTAACTATATTGGCAATATCTTCGGGCATTCCCAGTCTTGGGGTAAGAGTATACTTTAACATCATTGTTTCCACTTCAGGCGTAATAGTGGCTTTGGCCGTAGCCGTGAGCATCAGCCCTGGGCAGATGGCGTTGCAGCGTATACCCTGTTTGCCATATTGCGTTGCAGCATACTTGGTAAGGGAGATAACTGCCGCCTTGGACACTCCATAAGCTGTACGTGCCGAGTCACCGGCCACACCTGCGCCGGACGAAGTATTCACGATCGCACCTCCTCCGCGCTTGATCATCTCAGGAATAGCATATTTACAGGCCAGCATAGTCCCCCGGACTGTGATCTCCATAGCTCTGTCCCAGGTCGCAGCCTCCATCATTACAATGTCCCTATCACCAGGACCGGGCAGTGCTGCGGCATTGTTGTGCAATATGTCCAGACCGCCAAACTCTCGAACCGCCGTCTCAACCATAGCTTTGATTGCTTCTTCATTACGAAGATCCACATGGCAAGCCACTGCTTCTCCTCCTTCACTCTTTATTTTGGCGACCAGTCTTGCAACCGGTTCATCAACAATATCTGCGGCCACTACTTTAGCACCCTCTTTCGCCAACAACATAGCTGTTGCACCTCCGATACTGTTGCCCCCTTCAACCAAATAAGCGCCTGTAACAATTGCTACTTTACCGCTGAGTTTTCCCATTGTTTCCTCCTCTTACAGCCCAAGTACCGGAATTAATACTTCCGGAAGATTTTTAATTACAACTTTACCCTCTCTTTTTGCCGCTGCAGACCTTAAGAAATAATGGCAATCGCCGTCCGGAGCCACAATCTGCGTTAAATTATTTTTTTCTGCATTTTCCAGAATAGCATTGGCATCCTGTTTACAACAAATCTTTCTCGGCAGATCGACAATTTCCATGCCTTTAACCGTGCCAAGCACCTTGCGGTACCGTTTCCAGTCGAGGTTGCTGTTGTGGGGATAAAACTTGTGGCACCCTTCAAAAAATCCGATTGTCGTCGGCTCAATTTTGAGATCCATGTTTTCCAGCTTGTCCATAATCAAATCATAGATATAGCGATGGCGTTCGGGTTCATCGGGAAACGACCTTTTTATCACAGCGGCGCATACCTGGCAGGCATAGACCATTATTTTTTGTCCCGACTTTTCCGCCAGATCAACATTGAACTGCCTCATTTTATGAGCCTGGTCATCCATTTCTTTCTGACGCTCTTTTGAAATACCTATGATTTCGCGTGAATCCTGAACCATCGGAGCTCCGCAACAGACCTCCTTTTCCGAATAGTTATAATCAATTCCAAGCGCATTTACTATCTTAACCGTATCACGTAATTTATTGGTACTCCAGAAAGGAACATAACAGCTCCACACAATAAAGTTCTCCGACTTGGGATTTGGTTCCTTCACCCCGATATTCCGCAGCACTCCCGCACGCAACACCGAAGGGATGGAATGATTTCCCGTCTTCCAGCAGTCATCTACCTGTTCCTCCAGACTTCTCCCCGCAGCCAGGTATTCGATAAACTCTGCAAATTCTTTACTGTACTTTACATTTCTCTTATGCATAGTTTCCTCCTTTTTCTATGTCTTCAAACCTTTTTTTTCAGCTTCTTTGCGCAATTCGGAATATACTTCCAGATGATTTATTTCGGCAGCCGGGCAGACATTATTACAGTTTCCGCACATAATGCAGGCATAAAGACCGTTTTGAACCGCCTCAATGATTCTGTCTGCTTCATCAAACGGATCGTAGTAGCGCAATCCGAGGGCAACCAGACCTGCCGGACCTATAAATTTCTCAGGATCCTTCATTTCATTAATAACGGGACAAGCAGCAACACAGCTTAAGCACCTGCAACACCATTCCAGATCGCCGATCTTTTTTGCCAGGGCTGGATCCATCACAGCGGTAATATCGCTTTCTACAAGTGGTTTTGACCTTACCCTTGCTTCAATTTTTGCTATCCTCTCCAGTATCTTGCTCTTATCTACTATAAAATCCCGTATAACGGGAAACCCTTTCAATGGTTCAATAACAATGTCACCATCTTTTTTCACGGGCGTATAGCAAGCCATCATAGGTTCTCCGTCAAGCATCATAGCACAACGTCCGCAGACCCTTCCCCTGCATGAATAATCGAAGGCGATTGCTTCATGGTTTTCATGAATATATACAAGTACTTCAAGAACCGTTATGTTTTTTTTCCAGGGGACATTATAAGTCTTGTAATAGGGGGCGGAATCGGTTGACGGGTCGTATTTCAATATCTTAACGTTCATCTCTTTTCTCCTTTACAGAGCAAATTTATTGTCTATAAATTTTTTTACCTGGTCAGGGGTGTAATCCAGACATACTATTGGCTCTTTATCAAGTTTCATCTTCCCGTTTAACAATTTGACAGTAATATTGCACAGCCAGTTTTCATTGTCCCTTTTCTTAAAATCCGACCGGTAATGCTGGCCCCTTGTCTCGGTTCTCATCAGTGCCGCACGGCACATGGCTTCGACCATATCAATCATGTTATAATTTTCAATGGCTTCTTTCCATTCAGTATTAAAGATCTTCGTTTTGTTGGAAACGTTCATTCTCGGAAGATCTTCTTTTTTTATTCGCACTATTTCTTTTATTGAAGATTCAAGGCTTGCCGCATCCCGTATCGGGCCCAAAGCTTTATAAGCAGCCTTTTGAATGGCATGCCTTACCGCATGAGGACGAACCGGGTTTTTAACTTTTCTGTTAAGTATTTCATAAACTCTTGCGAATTCATTATTTACAGGTTGCCAGCCTATCTTGTTAATCTTGTTGTCTTCGGCATACTTTACGGCCTTAATTGCCGCCAGTGAGGATGCGCTCATATTTAAAGCTATTCCTCCGCTTTTGGCGCCTCTTAAGCCGCCGCCTACAGGACAAAAAACGCCGGGTATATCGGTTGCAAGATTTTCATCAATTATAGGATGTGCGTTGGATTCGTACCATTCAACCGCAACTTCAAGCAGATCCTTTTGAACGTCGATTCCGAATAACTCCTTGTAAGGTTTCACATTACGTTTATAAGTATCCCGCAAGCCATCCAGCACTGCATTTGTGCGGCAGTCTATATATACGCCTCCATTTGGACTTCCCTTTCCTTCAAGGATTTTTTTTGCAACCTCGCGCGCAAATAATCCCCTGTTCATTTCCGGTTTGGGGATATCCTTCATCCAGAAGTCGCCGTTCTTGTCGCAAATATATGCATAATTAATATCATCGGCTCCTATGCCGCCGTTGTAGCTTGCGGCAAGGCCTTCAGGATATATGCTTATCAGGTCGTTTGCGAAAAACTCACAACCTGTTATTCTTGCGCCGTTTTTCAAAGCGATAGCATCCAGATCTCCTGTATTATCAGGACTTCCAAGAGAAACAGGGCTAACGGAAATCCAGCCATAATGCCATGTGCAGGGACCTGTGGCTAAAATTACGGCTTTGGCTCTGAAAACACGAAAAGCTCCGGTAGGCAAGTATATACCCATTGCGCCGATACAACGTCCGTCCTGCATAAAAAGATTGGTAATCATCGTCCTTTCGACTACATTTATACCCTGCCTTTTAATCTCGTCGGATTCATGCCTGCTGAACCCATGCTCTACCATTTCCTGGCCCGGCATCGGCACCTTGAATAATTGTCCGTTTTTAGTTCTGCCAAAAGCTGAAGTGCCCCGGTTCGCTATATCAACCATTATCCTATGATTCGGCATGTGATTAAAAACCGCTTTTAGCGCCTTCTGATTGCACAAACCTTCTGAATACCAGAAGTTGAACTTATAAGCTATATCGCCGTCTGTTATGCTGGTAACATAATTATCCCAGTTCATGCCAAACCCGCCGCTGAAGCCAAATGGCCCCTTGTCCACCATCATTAAATTCGCACCCTGACCGAATGCTTCCATAGCAGCAGATACGGCAGCAAATCCACCGCCAAGTATAAGCACATCAGTATTAAATACCTCGTAAACCGGCTCAGGCACTTTGACTGTAGATCCCGGAATTTGTATTTCCTTCGCCTTATTTTTGTCGCTTATTGTGCCCGCGGCAGCCAGATTGGCCATGGCCATGCCGCCGGCCACACTGCCTGCAAGAAGTTTAGCTTTGTTCAAAAACTCCCTGCGGGATACTCCATTGTCCTCATTCTTTTCTTCTTTAGCCATCTGCATCTCCTTTAAATATTTAGTCCGGAATCTTTAAGCCACGTAAAAGCATAGCCCTCGGCATTATCCTTTGTTTTCATTTTCACGAACGATTCGAAGATATCTTTCTTTAGTGTTTTTACCTCAACAGAATCAAAGTTTTTTGAAATAGGATATTTGCCATAGGCATTAACTGCTGCAATAAAAGCGTGCACATGTTCAGGCGGAGTATCAGCGTTTATGTTATTTAAAAAAAGAAAAAATTTACCGCCGGCAGCGCCCGCATTAATATATCTTTTAACGCGTGTGATTATATCGCTCACCGGTCCTTTTTCCAATAAAGCTGCATCAAAGCCTATTTGCAACATCACACCGCTTTTATCGGAAACATTTTTATAAAACTCAGGCCCTATTATATTGACATCAGGATCTAATGCGAACAAGCAGGTATTCATTGTCATTTTTAAGCGCGCTTCGGCAAGATCCATTGGATATTTAAGATAGGTGTCTCCCCAATTACCTGCCGACATTGCAATAAAACCGGGCATGCCTATATGATCGTTCAAATACTGAATGGAAGGCACAACAAAATTATTCATTATCTTCATATTAATAAGGGGCATGCTGGCCCAGGCATCCGCTAACATGATGCTTTGCGCTTCAGGGAATATCGCCTTGAGTTCTCTAATATATGGAATCAGCAGGTCGTCACATATCCGCCTGAGCATCTCATGGACAAACTCAGGGTCTGATGCTATAGCTGCAATAAGATTTTCGTAGCCATAAACATTGCATGCAGTGCAAAAAGGGGAAGAAGCAATAAAGCCCGTTCTCGGCAATCCGGTATATTTTTTCGCAAGCATATAGCTTTCCACCAGTTTTCCGAAACGCCCCGCGCGTAATCCGTTAAATTTAATTTTATCCAGATCTTTTTTAGTTTTAATGATATAATCAGAGCGGTCTATATCCGGAATATGCTCCGGGAAAAACTTTATTTTTTGTCCGATGGATTCCGGCTCAATGTTATATGCATCCCATTGGGGTTCAGGTACAGTGAGGCCATAGTATTCTGTTAAAAGAAGGCTTATCTCTGTAAGCACCAGCGGATTTGTAAATACTTTATCGAATTGTATCTTGGCCATTTTACATGCATGGCCAGGAAACTGGGCCGCTACGGGCACCCTGACAGGGTTATCAGTAAAAGCCGCACCCAAGATACCCATGCTATCAGACCAATAACTCATAAATGATCACCCTAATTCTGGGATTACTAAGGTTATACCACGGATCTCCCGCCATCTATAGCGATAGATTGACCAGTAATATAGGAAGCCCCGTCGGAACACAGCCACAATACCGTCTCGGCAATCTCCTGCGGCAGCCCAAGCCGCCCTGTCGGCGTAGTCGCATTGAGCCTTGCCTCGGCTTCCGGGTCGCGTTTAAGGTATCCCTCTGTCCCGGGAGTGCGGATCGGACCCGGGCAGACGGCATTCACACGAATACCTGACTTGGCATACTCCAGAGCAGTTGTTTTTGTCAGCCCCAATACTCCATGCTTGCTGGCTGAATAAGCGCACTGGCGAGGCGTCCCATGCAATCCAGAAGCTGATGACATATTTACGATAACCCCGCCTCCCTGCTTTAACATGTGAGGTATTTCATATTTCATGCACAACCATACACCTTTAAGATTGATGTTCATAAGATGATCCCAGTCCTCTTCCGGAAAATCTGCTGTTAATGCTAAATTCACACCGACACCGACATTATTAAAGGCGTAATCAATACGGTCATATATACCGATCGTTTCCCGCACCATCTCCTCTATCTCGCTTCGCTGGCTGATATCAGTCTTGACGAAATAGGCATTTCCGCCGGCCTCCCTGATCTTCCGGACAGTATCTTCACCATCCTTAGCCATAATATCAGCAATAACAACCTTTGCCTTTTCCCTTGCAAAAGCAAACGCAGTGGCCTGGCCAATCCCCATAGCTCCACCGGTTACAAGAGCTACCTTGTTTTGAAATTTTCCTTCCATTCAACATCTCCTTATGACGGTGTTCCCCCATCCAATGGCATGGTTAACTTGCCCCACTCAAGATAGGTAATCATATCCTTTATAAGAACATTTTTCCCATTGGGCAAGAAAATGCGGCCGTTGGTTTTTACAAGGTTTCCGTAACGAGTGGTATGGCCTCTGCGTGTGATAAAACAATAAAAGATCCTCCCCCCTGCAACCATATTCAAATCTGCAACACCTTCCGCCGAGTTCATATTAACATGCCAGCGACCCGGAACTCGCATGGAAGTCTGGGGATCTGTCCACCAGTCCAGATCATCTATAACGATTTCACCCAAGCCGAAGGGGATCTCCTGACCATCCACATAAGCACGGCCATAACCAAGTCCACCGGCGGGCATGCTCAAAATAAAAATCTGCGTTGATTCGCTCAGGCCTGCTACATAGTAGTAAGGCTCGCGCATGGCTTTCGTGTGATCGTATGTCTCACTGAAAGTCATCATTTCGTGGATGCCATAAGCATTTTCGAGTGTATATGTCTTGCCGTTAACGGTTATCGTGCCCTCAGCCCAGCAACACTGGTGATAACCGGCCCTGCCGGTTGCTGCCAGGTCGGAATAAAGTCCCCATACACGGGAGGCTTTCCCAAGTCCCCCCAGGGTCAAGTCGCACTCCACCGCCTGCTGCTCACCTTTCATCTCCCAATAGGGCGGTCTGGAGATGTACCGGCGGTTCCCCGGCTCCCAGCTCACTTCATCAGGCTTTTGTATAATCCGAACACCGCCTTCCCACTCCGTTGGGTCCAGACGATTGGCGATAAAGTCGTTATCTCGTATTTTACCCCATTGATCCTTGGGCACCATCATGAACATGTTCTGGCCCATCAATGAGTCATCAACCCGCCATTTCCCTTTGCGTCCCCCTCCGGTGCGCCATGCACCGGCTCCCAGAAGAAAGAAATGGCTCTCAGACTCTCCCATAACCGGGCCGCCGATCCACTCACAAAAGTCCTTCCCCTGGGGCAATTCAGTCACATGACTCAGATCCTCGCTCAATTGCACATCGCTCGTTGCTTTTCTTTTTTCTATCATATTTACGCCTCCATATTCCTGTCCAATTATTGACCAATAAACAGAGGTTTTTTCGCTTCGTGCAGGAGAAATTTTATCAAGCTTCCCAGAAAGAAGCTTTTCAAAGCATCTTTAGAATGAGCGCCGGCAATAAACATGTCAACCTCATTCATGTATTTCTCTTTGATTTCAGTGATAATGTTCCTGGGAGTCCATTTTGTTTTAATGTTTTGATGACCGTGATTCTTCATGTATTCTTCCGCTTTATTTAAATAATATAAGGCCGTATCCTCTTCCGGATGAGACATAAGGATAATAGACTCCACTTCTTTACCACGAGAAATAATCGAAAAACGCTTCATGGCTCGGGCTGCCGGCAAGCTGCCATCGAAAGCGATGAGGGCTTTTCTTATGGGGGTAAATTGTTTAGGAACGGCTAATATCGGAGTAATTGTATGGGTAAGTATTTTTTCCAGAGGCATATCAACTTGTTCCGATTCATCAAAATAATAGGATGACCTAAAACCCATGACTAACAAATCGTAAAACATGCTCTGAAACATGATCTGTTCCGGACATGTTCCCTGAAATTCAGTTGTCACATGCGCTACCCCTTCTGATTGACAGGTCCGATTGAATTTATCGAGCAGTATATCTATGCGCTGATTGATCTTTTCAAGGACATTCTTGTCCAGCAGCTTTTCAGCCCAGTGCGTTTTGGCATAAGCCGGGCCAAAGCACTTCTGCATGCCGGGAGCAATGATTACCGCTGTTCCGGTAATAGTGGATTCCTGATGTTTGGCGACAAGACATGCATATTGCAGAGCAGCATCGCTGTATATAGAAAAGTCCAAAGGCAACAAAATGTTATTAATCATGAACACCTCCTTTAAATTTACAACTTTGTGCAAAAAATCATTTCACTACATTCTTAAGCCACCGTTAACACTGTAATCCTGGCCCGTGATCCAATTTGCATCCTCCGAGGCCAGAAAAACAACCATAGCAGCTATCTCTTCAGGCTCTCCCAGCCTTCCCACAGGCACCGCGGATACGTACTTGGCCTGGATGCCCGAATATTTGGCCATAGCTTTAGCAAGGGCAGGCGTATTAACCGGACCCGGGGAGATACAATTCACAGTAATGCCGTCTCCGGCCAATTCCAGGGCAATAGCTCTTGTAAACCCGGCCACCGCGGCCTTGCATCCTGAATAAATGGAATGACAAGCCGTACCATGTTTGCCCGAATCCGAACCTATATTTATGATCCTGCCCTTTTTCTGTTCAATCATTTGTGGTATTACTGCCTTGCAGCATAAAAGAGTGCCTATAAAGAGGATATCGGTTTCCTTTCTCCATGCCGCCGGATCGGTTTCATGAAAACGTTTAAAAGTGAAGTCTTCGGCCTGAACACCGTGGCAGTTTACCAGAATATCCACCCGGCCAAATTCGGAAATGCACTTTTCAACCATTTCTCTGACATCATTATCGTTGGTTACATCGACCCTTATAGCAAGCGCTTTGCCGCCGTTTTTATTGATTTCTTGCGCACCTTGAGATGCTCCTTCTTTATGCACATCTGTCAAAACAACACCGGCGCCTTCTCCGGCCAGCATTCGGGCGATGCTCAAACCTATTCCGCCGGCAGCTCCTGTGATTATGGCTGCTTTATTTTTAAGTCGCATGTTTTTTCTCCTTTTATGGAATGTATTTATGTACCTGGCATTCTAAGGCTGTAGTGCAATTCCGGTCGATGAAGCTCTCTTCACTGTGGCTTCTGTGGAGACCGGCTCACTTAATGAAAACCTCATCCTGCGAAGCAACCGCTGCGCTTGATGAACTTTTAAGCGAATACCATATTCCCTCTCGAGATATTCCACTACCGTAATTTCATCCCAGTGATCATAGGATAACCCTAATTCACAGGGGTGTTTCATTAATGCCTGTTCAAGCTGGTTCTGAACTCTTCTGTCTAATTTTAGCGGACGGCCATCTCGTCCCTTTTCTTCAAGGCCTGTCACCCCTTCTTTATTCAGCCTTTGTATCCACTGCACCACACTCCAGCGGCTCAAACCGAAAAGTTCGGCTATCTGGCTGCTGGTCCATCCCTCCAGGACCAACAAACCGGCTGTGATCCTTATACCCAACCATGTTGTCGGATCTCTTTGAGCCATTTCCAGAAGAGCTTGCTTTGTCACTGATTGATTGCTTATATTTAATGTTTTCACGATATACTTTTTAATTTCCGATTGGATAAATAGAAAGGCAGAACAAATACTGCCGCATATTAGAGGATCATTTATTTTATACTGATTTATATAAAGACAGGCGGAAAAAGATTATGGAGCTCCGCTCTCCAGGCTCATGACAGTCCTGCCCCACTCTACATAGGTCATTATGTCCGGGATTGCAATATTACGACCATCAGGAAGGACAATACTGCCGTTTGTCCTGGCGTTGAAGCCATAACGCATGTTATAGCCTTTTTTATTTACTACGCGATATATCCCCCTTCCTCCGGCGGCCACATTTATGTCCGCAACACTGCCTTCAGAGTTCATATTAACATGCCAGCATGCAGGAACCTGCATAGCCGTCTCAGGGTCTGTCCATAATTCCGGTTCTTCCATGGTAATTTCATTATGGCTGAAAGGGATTTCCGTTTCATCCAGATAAACACGTCCATAGCTGACTCCGGCTTTCGGCATGCCGAAGAAAAAAACCTGGATAGACTTGCTTAAGCACCAAATATAGGTATATGGCTCCCTTATGAGTTCCATGTGGTCATAACTATGACCAAAGGTCATTTGGTCATGAATGCCATAGGCATTTTTCAGTGTGTAAACTTTGCCCTTTACGGTTATTGTTCCTTCGGCCCAGCAACGCTGCTCATAGCCGGCTCTTGTGGTGCTGGGCAAGTCGGGCCACAGCCCATAGCAACGGGAAGCATTGCCTAACCCGCCCAGTGTCAGATTGCAATCTACCCCAAGATGCTCGCCTTTAGCCTCCCAATAGGGTGGTCTGGAGATAAACCGGCGGTTGCCGGCCTGCCAGATTATCTCGTCAGGTTTTTGGATAATTTGAACCTTGCCTGTCCATTCAGAGGCGTCCAGGCGGTTGCCTACAAAGAAACTATCGTGCATCCTGCCCCGTTGGTCTTGCGGAACCATAACTAAAGTAGTCTGGCCCATCATAGCGTCATCGGCCATCCATTTTCCCTTCCGCCCCCCTCCGACATGCCATGCACCCACACCCAAAGCAATGTCATAACCTTCTGACTCTCCCATTACCAGGACGCCATTAAGCTCCATGAAGTCACTTCCCTGATCTTTGGGCAATTCGGAGACATGACTCAGGTCCTCGTTCAGTTGCACATCGCTTACGGCTTCCCTTTTTTCTGTCATAGTAGAGATCTCCATTACAGGCTTATGTGAATTTGCAAGCTTGCATCATATCGTTTTAGCCTGCTTTTACTTTTGCTGGACGTTGGGCAAATAACCCACCAATTTTATCTTGTTACCTTCCGTAATGATAGCCATCGAATTGGTGCCGACTGTAATCGCTTTGTTTTCATTCAAAAGCTCTAGACCGCTGAACCAGGCAAGTTTAATATCCATTGTTACTTCTGTGGGCTTCCAGGTTTTTCCGCCATCTTCACTAGTTATGATCGCACCCCGGTCTCCTGTCGCAATGCCAAAATTACCCCGCAGTTTAACCTCATAGAACGTTTGCATCTCCCCTTTCTCGTCGGGCGCCAGCGTTATTGGATTCCACGTCTTTCCGCCGTCTTCCGTCCTAAGCATCGTGCCGCTTAAACCTACTATAACCCCTTGCCGATTCGAAGAAAAGGATATCCCGAACAATGTATTTTCCGTTCCCGACTGCTGAAGGCTCCAGGTAACACCTCCATCCTTTGTGTAAAATATAGTGCCGAACTCCCCCGCCATCCAGCCCTCTTCTTCTCCAACAAAATCTATGCTGTATATGATAACATCCTTTGGATATGTCTTGTCCTCCCAGGTTTTTCCTCCGTCAGCCGTATAGAAAATCGTCCCCCAATCACCTGCTGCCACGCATTTCTCTGTGCTGAGAGCTTTTAACGCAAACAGGCTCATCCTTTTCGGCGCAGTCTGCTTGCTCCAGGTCTTTCCGCCGTCAACCGTATGAAGGATCATACCCGACTTTCCCGCAATCCATCCCACCTGAGGATTGCAAAATGAAACGGATAAAAGCATGATATTCGTACCCGCATCCTGCTTCTCCCAGTTCAAACCTCCGTCTGTGGTATGCCTGATGTTTCCCCTGGCGCCCACCGCCCAACCTTCCTTCTCATTCACAAAACATAATGAGTACATGCTATCTCTGAACCCATGCTTCTTGGCCTCAGCAAAAACCAGACTGCCGTGGAATATGAATAATGCAGACAGCAACACCGGGATAATAAGTCGGGTACTTTTCTTTTTCATCTTATTTTCAACCTCTCTTTTCATGAAGTTTATTTCCTCCGTTTTTAAGCCCTGTATTTAGGCAATATTTTTTCCGGACCTATGATGGAAACCAGAGCCGGCAGTATAGTCAATGCGCCTACCATATTGGCAATCATCAGGAAGGACAATAACATCGCCATCTCAGCCTGAAATTTGAAACTTGCAAACATAAAGAAAATAATCGAAGTAACCAAAGTTAATGCCGTAAAAATGATCGCCTTTCCTGTAGAGGTGATAGCCATATAACGGGCCTTCCTGTAATCGCCGTTGCTGAACTGGTATTCCTCCGCCAGACGGCTTAAAATGTAAATGCCGTAGTCCACTCCTATGCCCACGCCTACCGAGGCAACAGGCAGGGAATAGATGTTCATGTCAATACCCAGAGCCAGCATCAAAATATCGCTCATTACCTGCGACACTAAAAGGGGGATAAACAAGACCATAGCGCCCCACCAGGTCCGATAGGCAATTGTGCAAAACAGGAATGTAAAGCTGAATATGAGCGCCATGTTTATCCAGTATGACCATTCAACTTCCTCATTAACGGCAGCCAGAATGCCGAGAATGCCTCCTGCCAAACGGAAAGTCACATTCTCGGCCGGGTTATCATGGATATATTTCTTGAGAGTCACTATAGCCTTGCTGATGATATCATTATTGTAATCGGTGAAGTAAAGGGTTACAGCCGCATTCTTTTTATCGCCGGAAATATAACGATCCATGCTTCCGCCGGTTGAGGCCCCTGCCACCAGGCCTATTACATTTGCAACATCTATCGGTTTTTCAGGCAGCATAGACCATTTGGGATGCCCGTCATGGAATACCCGGAAAACATTTTTTAACATGTCGCTGATAGTAACCGCCCCTCCAACTTCCGGTATTTCGTTGGTAGCATAAATGCCCATCTCGTCAATAAGCCTGATGGTTTCCGCATCGGCTACCGCTCTTTCCACCTTGCCTTCCGCAACGACAACCATCTGGCTGGCCCCGATAAATTGCTTGTTCACCAGGTCGGACGCAATATTGTATGGATGATCAGGGTAGAGTATGGCCTTGCCTGCGCTGGTGTCGCCTACCTTCAAATGTTTTT
>DYJH01000123.1 GCA_020723255.1 Desulfonema limicola
TCTTTTACGTTAAAATAATTAACAAACTGCCGTTAAAATAATGTGGGAATCTACAGTTGTTACACAGATGATGATTTTCGCAAGTGGCTCAGAAAGACTTCTGATGATGAACAAGCGAATGATTTTATAGATGAATTAGAGAAAACAGGCGGTGAGGCCTCACTTCATAACCTCGCGCCGTATATTACAAGCAAGTTTGGCAGATTTACAAGCGATCAGACATTAAAGCGTATATTCGGCCAGGAGAGAACCGGTTTTTCTTTTGAAGAAATTCTTGATCAAAAGAAAATTCTTCTTGTCAAAATGGGGCGTGGCCGTGTTGGCACTGTTGTCAGCAGCCTTCTTGCGACCCAATTGCTGTTACGGTTGAAACTGGCTGCAATGAAACGTGGTGAACTGGCAGCCGACCAGCGAAAAGATTTTTTCCTCTATATTGTGATGAGGTCGGTCTTATTCCAAGCCATAGTATAGGGGATATGTTGAGCGAAGCCAGAAAGTTCAGACTGGGGTTTACGCTTGCTTCTCAATACACCCGCCAGCTATCAAGCTCGGTGTCAACCACTCGGAAAGACACCTTGCTTGATGCAGTTTTTGGAAATGTAGGATCCTATATAACTTTCCGACTTGGGAAAGAAGATGCAAAAGAAATGGCTTCTCTGCTTTGGCCTGAGTTTTCTCAGATGGATATCATCCGCCTCCAAAATTTTTGCGGCTATGCAAAGGTGCATATAAATAACCAGCCTACCCCGGCATTTAGTTTTAAAACAAGGTTCATAAGCACTGAACTGTCGAAAGACTTGGCTGAACAAATCAGGGCACAATCTCAATTTTTATATGGAACACCAGCAGATGAAGTCGACAAAAGAACGCGAGCCCGACGGGATGCCTGGAAAAAGAACACATTCGCAGCTGTTTGCGATGGGTAGCTTCAATCTTGATAGAGAGAAACCAACTACTCACTTAGGCTATACCCTGTTGCTGTTTATTTAGACTCTTTATAATAGCAGCTTAAAATCGAAGCCATTTCTTCTTCACCATCTGCAATCCGGCAGCATGTGCCCCATAAATCCGCTGTTATAAACTTAATCAGTGGCTGATTGATATTTTGAATTTGTCTGAAAGCGGAAAGTATTTTTTTATCCCATGATTGGTAGTATTTAGCCAGATCGTCGGGACAAACTACTTTTCGCCGGTTTCCTTCATCATTTGGAATGAAAGGTCTTATAATATTAAAGCAGCCATAATCGTTGGTTATTTGCTCACCGGCTTTAATGTCTTTTATGGATATTTCAAAATCGTAGGCGGTAATCATGCAATTAGGGTTGAAGCTGTGGTTTACAAACCGGGTAATATCCCAGCACAAAACATAATTTCCGGAACTGTTTCTGAAACAGTATTTATTAACAGCATCCTGAAATGGTTCGGGAAATTCTGCTATTTCGGAAGGTGAAAAAACGCGATCCAATTTATCAAGAACCCACGTAATAGTGCCTTTAGGAATGAATCTGGTAGCTACCACTCCATAACCTATATCGTTATTTATCAGCCGCAACTCAGTATCCGGATGAATCAATGCTCGAACCCTCTATAGCATTTAGTAAAATATTTAAAAATCTCTGAGATATCGCCGACATCTTCCAATGCTTGAATATCTGACATAACTTTTTGCACCTGCTCCTCATTTAAAAGTATACCGGTATTTGTTTTAAACTTATCTGCAATATCATTATCCGTCATTTCATACTTTACTGAAATACCTGCCCCGGAATAAGTCTTTTTGCTCGCACCCTTATTCGCCACAATTTCAACTTCAGGTTTGAAAGCTGCATTTTTATCAAGATCTGTAATCAGCCTGATTTTTTCCATAAACTCATGAATCCGCTTATCCCGGATAGTTTCTTCCAACTGCCAGGCAGGACCCGTTTCTATCCTGTGTGCTGCAACTGATAAAACAAAAGGTACGCTGAATTGCGCTGCTACATTGGTTGTTACATTCCTGGTTTTCCATAAGGGAAGATCGGCCAGGCTGCTTAGTTTAACGGTAATTTCTATTATATCTTCCGGCAAAATATTATTTGCTGTGATTATTTCTTCCAGATGACATAGAGCGTTTTGCATTACACCGCAGCAGGGATATCTTTTATAAAACAACCTTTCAGGAAATACCCATTTATTTCCCAATCCTTGCGTAATATATCCCGGCATCCATTCATCGGAACCAAAAGCCCTCCAGAAGCCATGATCACCGTCCAGTACCCCGCCATCTCCTGTAAATCCCATATCAGCCGACATCACAGCAATAACCTCCGCCATAGATAAGAATCCTGAAGACAAGTATTTTGAAGAAGAAACAGGAACAGAGGTTACGAATTTGCCAACCATAGGAACCGGAGCATTATAACCTGCTATACCCATTGCATGAGCAATTCTATCTGCATCAAATCCCAAAAGCCTGCCTGCGGCTGCAGCTCCACCGAAGGCGCAAAGGCCATACCCTGGTGTGGGAAGCGACATCGCAACTCCTCTATCTGCGAGTTCCACAGAAAATCTTCGCCCAAAAATCATTGCAGAAGCTATACGTGTTGATAGTTCATGGGCAATTGCCGCAACTACAATCAATTCCCTGCCGGATACTTTCTTCATATCTCCTATAGCCAAAGGTGCGGCAAGGACATAAGGCGTGGCGTGGGCAGGCGGAGAGAGCAACGGCTCATAATCAAGGGCATTCATCAACTCACCAATAGCATACGCAGACTGTGCTGCACCTACTCTATACCCCGTACCCCAAAGGCCGCATTCTTCTCGTCCTCCGAGCACGTGCGCCAAACGTAATGCTGTCTCGCCTTTTTGTGTTTTTATCCCGCCTATTGCACAGCCAATGGAATCCAGAAGTAGTTTCTTTGTTTCTGAAACCACAAACAGCGGCAAATTTTCATATTTTACTTCTGCCGCAAAGCTGGCAATTTCTGCCGTTACACCCATATACCCACCATTTAAATATCAAGTAATCGCAAACCGCACTTCATCTCCATCCTTATAGCGATAAATTTTTGATTCGCCTTCAAGTTTTTCAAGATGCGTAAGAACTATTCCAAGACATCGTGCAAGAACAATAACACTGTCTATTGAGGGATAAACAACTTTCATCAAATCCATCAGACCGCAATTTTTAAAAGATATAGCTTTAACTATCTTATTTTCTCTATCTTTAACAATTGCAAGTAAAGAATCCGTAAGGTTTGAAAAGGATGTTATTGCCGGCCCGTGGGCCGGATATATGCACTTTATCAGATTAAGATGATTATTTATTTTTTTTAACGAAGATTCATATGATATCAAATCGGAACCAAATCCATTTAAGCCGCCGGTCAATGTCGAGCTTTTGCTGAGAAGAAAATCGCCTGAAAAAAGCAGGGAATTTTTCTCTTCCCATAAACTTATATCCCAGGGACTGTGCCCTGGTGTGGAAATAACCTTGAACTTAAATTTTCCCGTACTGATCCAATCGCCTTCATTCAACTCTTCATTTATCTGTATTTCACCGAAGGATGGATTCCAGAAATGATCAACTACATCAAAATAAATATCCATCACTTCCGGATACAAAACCAATTGCTCATGAAAAATATTTTTCGCAATGGATTTTACCGAGCTGACATATTCACCATATTGTTCAACCCATTTTTTTGCTTCCCAGTATATGCAATGACGTATTCCGTTATATCCGTCGAGCCCAATCCCTCCGCCCATGTGATCAGGGTGCGAATGCGTATATACAATTCTTGATATATCCTTAATATCAAAGCCTGATATTTTGAGAGCATAACTTAGCTTTTTACTTTTATCTGGACTATATGGGCCGGCATCGATCAACATCAATTCATCATCTATAATCAGAAATACATTTGCAAATGCCTTTTCTGTTCCGGAAGAAAAATAAGGAATTCTGAACATTGCAAGGTACGGATACAATCTGTCTACATATATATCATTAAATTCATTCATAAAATTATAAATATGAACAGGCGCTATCGTAATAACTTCGAAAAGGCATCACAATACTGCCGTGTTATACTCCTTTTTTCTTTTTGATTTCATAAAGAAAACAGAGTTAATATTTCACTAAAAGTTTTAAACGTAAAGATTTTTTTTGTGTTTTCCAACAAGCTGTCCTTATTCCCTATAATATGTATTATCGTATATAACAGAATTATATTTTACTTTTAAACAATATTAAAAATAAAAGAAGACTTGATTCCATTATTACAATTATGTTATTAAAATCATATAATATGGTTGTCGTTTTGCACCCAATATGAAGATCTTCAAATTAGCTATCGAAATAATCTAAAGCATTTGCTTTGCGGGTGGATTTGAACTTGATCTTCCAGCTTAATGCCCGAACGGGGAATCGGGAGGAAATGAAACAACTCAATCGTCGAACCAATATACCGGTATTAATGCTTCACAATATCGATCCTGCCTGGGAACCGACAGAAAGAGCAGCTGCCATCGATGATGTTGAAAAACTCAACACCGAATTACGAAAAGAGGGCCATCCGGTAATTGACGTTCCGGTATTTCATGATGAGTTACATCAAATCCTGAAACCTTATAATCCAATAAATCACATCGTTTTTAACTGGTGCGAGGAGCTGCCTGGAAAACCCCGAAGTGATAAAATAGTTGCCGAGAAATTGGAAAAGCTCAATTTTATCTACACCGGTTCATCGCCGGATGTCCTCGCTTTTAGCTGGAACAAACCGGCTACAAAAGCATTGTTGAACAAGCATGGAATCCCGACACCATTCTGGAAGGTCATAGATACAAAAGAAGCCGATAGTTGGGAGCGTTTCCCTTCCATTGTTAAACCGGCTTATGAACATTACAGTATTGGGATAACAGATGAATCCGTTGTAATGGATCGGCAGGCGCTGAAGGAACGGATTGCCTTTGTAATGGAGAATTTTAATCAGCCAGTAATCGTTGAAGACTTTATCGATGGACGGGAGTTTCACATCACGCTTTGGGGCAACGGTATCATCAATGCGTTACCACCTGCGGAGATGGATTTCACCGCATTTAAGAATGTAAAAGACCGTTTATGTACCTTTGATTCAAAGTTTACCCCCGGTTCACAGCATTACGAAAAGATTGAGCTGCGCATACCGGCGCCGCTGGATGAAAAGCAGATATCATATTTGAACCAGACAGCCATGAAGGCATACGCTACAATGGGTTGCCGTGACTATGCTCGCATCGACATCCGTTTGGAGAATAACAATTTCTATGTACTTGATGTCAACCCTAATGCAGACTTTAGTCCGGATACCAGTCTGGCATATGCCGCTGAAGCGGTTGGCCTTTCATATGGAGCTATGGCAAGTTGGATAGTAAACTTAGCTGCTCAACGACACCCTGTTTTTAAAAAAAGATAAAAGAATAACTTAAATTAAGGATGTTGAAATGAAACCTTATTTTCAAGGGGCTTTGGATGGCCTTTGTGCAATATACAGTATCGTTAACGCGGCGCGTATTATTACAGGAATTAACGGAGACGCATCAAGGGATCTCTTTAAAAAAATCATCGGGCACCTGGAAAAAAATAGCGACCTCGGTATTGTCCTCACCGATGGCATAGGGCTGAATGAGATCGGTGGAATTTTGCGAGATGTTTTGGGAGATGTAATCACTTGCCGCAGTATGCCCTTTAAACATCATCCGGACACAACATTGGATGATTTCTGGCAGGCTATGACAAATTTTCTTGAAGAGAGTGATAAACGCGCTATTCTCATAGGCTTGGGCGGGCCCGCTTGGGACCATTGGACCATCGTTCATTCGATCTCCGAAAAGCAGATTAATTTTTTCGATTCTCATAAGTTGAGGCGCTTAAACCGAAATCGCTGCACAACAACAAAGGTAACCTCATCCCGGCCACATATGTTGTGTCCCACACATACCTATTTTTTATCCTAAATTTACATAAGAGGAGGCCACAATGTACGCAATAGCAATAAACGGAAGCCCGCGAAATGGCGGTAACACAGAATTGCTTCTTAAGGAAGTGCTCAGTGAATTAAATGATGCGGGTTGGGAAACGGAGCTTGTAAGAGTTGGCGGAACGGCAATCCGCGGTTGTATTGCATGTGAAAAATGTTTTAAAAATAAAGACAATCAATGCGCAACTAAAAAGGATAAATTTAACGAGATCTTTTTAAAAATGTTAAAGGCTGATGCAATGATTCTGGGCTCTCCAACCTATTTTGCAGCGGTATCGGCTGATTTAAAGGCGTTAATTGAAAGAGCTGGTTTTGTTGCTTTTGCAAACAATAACGCTTTTGCCGGAAAAATTGGAGTTGCGGTAGTTGCAGTCAGGCGGGGCGGCGCTATACATGTATATGATACCATCAACCATATGTTCCAAATGTCAAGGATGATTATTCCCGGCTCAACTTACTGGAATATGGGCTATGGCTTAAATAAAGGGGAGGTGCTTGAAGATAAAGAAGGTCTTGCTAATATGCGCCATATTGGAAAGTGCATTGATTGGCTTGGCAGGGCAATTAAACCAAAAATTGCCAGGTATCCAAAGTGATTTTAAAATATTGTTATGGAACTTTCCGGCCAGATTGAAAGAATAACCTATACCAATGAAAAAACAGGTTATATTGTTGCCAGGGTGAAAGTCAAAGGGATGAAAAATCCTGTTACCGTGGTTGGAAATCTCATGTCTCCGTCTCCAGGTGAAACTTTTACAATGAAAGGAGAATGGATAAAACATCCTAAGTTCGGTGATCAGTTTGCCGTTTCCGAGTTTATAAGCATGATCCCGGAAGATGCTGCGGGTGTAGAAAGATATTTGGGTTCGGGAATGATAAAAGGCCTTGGGCCGGTTATGGCAAAACGCATTGTTAAAAAATTTGGTGAAAAAGCTCTTTCGGTCATTGAAAACGAAACGGATAAACTCCAAAAAGTTGAAGGCATAGGCAAAAAGCGGATTGCAGAAATAAAGAAGGCCTGGGATGAGCAGAAATCTATACGCAGCATCATGCTTTTTCTGTATGCGCATGGAGTCGGTTCCGGATATGCAATAAAAATATTTAAAACGTACGGAGATAGGTCTGTTGCAGTTTTAAAGGAAAACCCATACCGCCTTGTATCGGATATTATCGGTATAGGATTTTTGACGGCGGATAAGATTGCGCAAAAATTTGGGTTTTTAAAAAACTCTGATGAAAGAATCGAGGCTGGTATTTCCTACATTCTTTCTGAACTGGCAGAAGAAGGACATGTCTATTATCCGTATAAGCTACTTGTCGAAAAATGTGCTGAAGTACTTGATGTAGCAGGAGATGCTATAAAAAGCAGAATAGATGTTGTTGCTTTATCGGGAAAAATAGTAATTGAAGATATTGAAAACGGGCAGGGAGAAAGCGAAAAAACAAAAGGAGTATTTCTTTTAAAATATCATTATTGTGAAACGGGCATTGCAAAATGCCTGAAGCTTATTGTCGATTCACCAGGCCCCTTTAAGAGCGCTATTTCTGATAAATCAATTGAATGGGTGCAGAAAAGAATGGCGATTAAACTGGCTGAAAAGCAGATTGAAGCCATAAGATGCGCTCTTGGCAGTAAAGTTATGGTCATTACCGGCGGCCCTGGAACCGGTAAAACTACCATAGTGAATTCCATCCTTAAAATATCTCAAAATCTAAAACTAAAAGCACTGCTTGCAGCCCCAACCGGAAGAGCTGCAAAACGTATGAGTGAAGCTACAGAACACGAAGCAAAAACAATTCACAGGACGCTTGAGTTCAATTTCGAGAAAGGTGGATTTACAAGAAATGAGAATAATCCTGTTGATTGTGATTTGCTGATTGTAGATGAAGCGTCAATGATCGATACAATTTTGATGTTCGGGCTTTTAAGAGCCGTGCCTTCCGGTGCGGCCCTGATACTTGTGGGAGATGTAAACCAGCTTCCATCGGTTGGGGCAGGTAATGTTTTAAATGATATCATTACATCCGGAGTTTTCTCTGTTGTTGTACTGTCTGAAATATTCCGCCAGGCAAAAAAAAGCCGGATCGTTATAAATGCTCACAGGATAAACAGCGGGCAAATGCCTTTTTTGAGATCAGATGATAATGAAAGCGATTATTATTTCATAGAACAGGATAACCCCAAAAAGGCAGTAGAAATAATAAGAGAACTTGTTGCGCAGCGCATACCAAAGCGTTTCGGGTTTGACCCGTTTTACGACATACAGGTTCTGACTCCCATGCATAAGGGTGAACTGGGAGTTTCCAATCTTAATAAAGTTCTGCAGGAAGCGCTTAATCCGGGAGAGGCGTCATTTTCGAGCCAGGAGAGAAATTATAAGGTCGGAGATAAAGTCATGCAGATTAAAAATAATTATGACAAGGATGTTTATAACGGCGATATCGGAAGAATAACTTCAATCGATTCCAAAGAACAGAATGTGACGGTCTCATTTGAGAACCGTTTGGTTAAATATGATTTTTATGAAATTGACGAGTTAATGCTTTCCTATGCGGTATCTGTTCATAAATCCCAGGGATCTGAATATCCTGCCGTTGTAATTCCTGTTCATACCCAGCATTATATTCTTTTGCAGCGCAACCTGATTTATACTGCCCTTACAAGAGGGCGAAAGCTTGTGGTTATGGTAGGCGCTAAAAAGGCTCTTGCAATCGGAATCAATAACAGCAAGACTCAAAAGAGATATACCTATCTTAAAAACCGGCTATCATAATATTACATCATTTTCCGCATCTGAATCATAACGACCTCAAGAATAATGTCAGTTTGCGTTTGGTTTTGGGACGACACATGGTGCACTCATACACTGGTTTACTTCAATGGTGATATGGGATAACTTATGAATATCTTTCAACAGGTTCTTGTAATGATCCACCGGTTTTGGAAAATGTGTAACCAATGAAATTATTGCCGCATAATCATCAGGCCCGACTTTCCATAAATGAAGATCAGATATGCGATTATCTGAGTCTGATTCCACTTTTGCTTTTATATCAGCCTTGTGGCTTTCTTCAATATTTTCATCCAACAGAATCGGTCCGGTTTCTTTAAGTAAACTATAAGACCAGCGTGTAATTAATAAAGCGCCGATTATGCCTATTATTGGATCAAGCCAATTCCAGCCAAATATTTTTCCAGAAATAAGCGCAATAATCGCAAGTAACGAAGTCAGAGCATCCGCCAATACATGTAAATACGCAGCTTTAAGATTATGGTCATGATGATGATCATGATGTGTTTGTTGATTTTCATGAGAATGATCGTGATGTCCCTGCAAAATAAAAGCACATATAATATTGACAAGCAAACCAAGCGTTGCCACACCAATTGCTTCGTTAAAGTAGATTTTCTGCGGGTTTATAATGCGCTGTATTGATTCGATTGACATAACCAGAGCAACCACGGCCAAAGCGATAGCGCTTGCAAATCCACCCAACACAGTTACCTTGCCGGTGCCGAAAGTAAATAGCGGATTATTTTCATGTTTTCTGGCATACTTATAAGCAAATATTGCGATTATGAAAGCAGCCACATGTGTGCCCATATGCCATCCGTCAGCCAGCAGCGCCATAGATCCAAACAAAACGCCGGCAATAATTTCAACAACCATAGTGACAGCCGTCATGATTAAAACCTGTGTGGTGCGTCGTTCGCCTTTTTCATGAATTACTGCAAAATCATGATTATGCTGCCAGGTTTCAAGTGTGTGTGTATGCATTTAATTTATCCTCATGTAAAGTATATATTATGATCTTCATTAACAGTAAGATCGTCAAGAAATATTTTTTGAAGAAAAGGTGTTCATCCAAGGCAGTTCCTGCAAACTCTTTTGACTGCCGATATCCCAACAGCTCAGGCCACCCTGTATAACAACTCAAGCTGATGCCCTGATAAGATATACCTGTTTTAGTGTCATAAATTACCCAGGTAATATCAAATAATTCATTAAACAATTAGATTGATGCTAAAAAGATTACTTGTTATAGATATTAAATGGAACATCGTATATAAAAAAGGCTATATTGGTTTTTTTATCAAAAAAAGGATATAGACATTATTCGTATGATAAAATTTATTGAAATTTTTAATAAATTATTTAAAAAAGAGGGAAGCGAATCACTTTCCGATACCGAATATCTCCGCAATGATTTCAAATCCCGATATCACAGCTTCAAAGTACTGTTAAGTTCCAATAATAAAGCGCTTGAAATTATGGCAGATATCGAGCTGCTTCTTGAAGGCAGAAAACCGTTCGGAATAGTTCAAATAAAATCTCATTGCACCGCTGCTTCAGTCAATGTCTTCAAAATGATAAAAAATTTTGATGAACTTGCCCCTAAAAAATATTCTGAACTATTTTCAAGGTTCAATGACATACAACAACAGATAAATCATATTCTTTTGCAAAAAAAACAGGTAACCGATAACCGGCTTGTAATCCCGCTTGCTTTGGTGAATAAAAATATGGCCGATATTATTGGAAGTAAAATGGCCAATATAGGTGAGATAAAAAACAGGCTGAATCTAACTGTACCACCTGGTTTCGTTATCACTTCCGCAGCCTATGATAAATTAATTTCCCATAATGATCTCCAGGCCGAGATTGATAGGCTTTTCCAGACAACCGATACAAATGATATGGAAGAGCTTTATACTCTGTCTTCAAAGATACGGCAACTGATTATGAAATCGGACATTCCGAATGAACTTGGAGATAGAATACGGGAATCACTTGTCAGTTTTGAAAAAAGAAGAGGTAAAAAATTGCGCCTTGCGCTAAGAAGCAGCGCTATAGGAGAAGATACGGCCAAAAACACTTTTGCAGGGCTCTATCATTCAGAAATGAATGTCGGTTCAGACAATATCATTGATGCGTACAAAACCGTAGTCGCAGGTAAATATTCGCTTCCGGCAATAACATACAGACTCGAAAGAGGGTTCAGGGATGAAGATATTCAGATGTCTGTCGGATGTATGGAAATGGTGGATGCTATATGCGGGGGCGTAATGTATTCAAAAAATCCTGTGAATATGAGTGATGATTATGTTTTCATTAACTCTGCATGGGGGTTGCCAAAGTCGGTTGTTGACGGGAGCATAGATTGCGATCTTTTCGTAATATCAAAAAAATCTCCCTTATCGCTTGTTCATAAAGATATAAAAGCAAAATCAAAAAAATTTGTCTGCTTTTACGAAGAAGGTGTATGCCGGATGGATAACACGGGAGAATCAAGAGATCTTCCGTCTTTGAGTGATGAGCAGGCAATAAATTTATCAAATATAGCTATAGAAATAGAAAAATATTACGGCTGTCCTCAGGATATTGAGTGGGCGATAGCAGAGGATGGAACAGTGTATGTGCTTCAGTGCCGTCCGTTACAAGTATCCGAAAGTTTTAATAAGATTGCGCTTCCGGATCTTGCTGATGCTGAAAAGGATTCAACCATTATAATTAAAGGAGGTATTACAGCAAGCCCTGGAGTAGGCTTTGGCAAAGTATTTCATGTAGATAAAGCCGTTGATATTTTAAAATTTCCGGAAAAAGCTGTACTTGTGGCGAGACAGGCCTTGCCGGCGTGGGCTCCTCTTTTAAATAGAGCTTCTGCTGTAATTACAGAACAGGGAGGTTTTGCCGGGCATCTTGCAAATGTTGCAAGAGAGGTTGAAGTTCCCGCGCTTTTCGGCGTTCCTATGGTTTTTGACAAATTAATAGATGACGATATAGTGACTGTTGATGCAAACGGTCTTGCCGTTCATGCAGGAATAATAGAATCGCTCGCTGAGCAAAAATCAACAACAAAAAATCTCATGAAAGACAGTCCTGTCTATGATATCCTTAAAAGTGCAAGCAGGTATATAGTTCCATTAAGCCTTCTCGATCCAGATTCACGATATTTTAAACCCATAAACTGTAAGTCTCTCCATGATATAACACGCTATATCCATGAAAAATCGGTACAGGAGATGTTTAGCTTCGGCAAAGAGCACAATTTTTCCGAACGTTCCGGGAAACAGCTCGTGTTTAAGGTTCCCATGCAATGGTGGATTCTGAACTTAGACGACGGATTTAAAGAAGAGGTTAAAGGGAAGTATGTTCAATTAGATAATATTGTATCCGTTCCAATGCTTGCAATATGGGACGGTATTATTTCATTCCCTTGGGAAGGTCCTCCGCCTATTGACGGTAAAGGGCTTGCAAATGTTATGTTCGAGGCTACGCTTAATCCGTCCCTGGCTACCGGTGTCCGCTCGAAATATGCCGAACGCAATTATTTCATAATATCGAAGTACTTTTGTAACCTAAGTTCAAGGCTTGGTTTCCATTTTTCAATAATTGAAAGCATTGCCTGCGACAGGGATGTTGAAAATTACATTAGCTTTCAGTTCAAAGGCGGAGCCGCAGATCATGACAGAAGGCTTAAGAGAGTTTTATTTCTGGCGGAAATACTGGAAAAATACGGTTTCAGAGTGACAGTTAAAAAAGACAGTTTGTTTTCCAGGATAGAGAATCGTGACAGAGAATTTATGGAACAGCGCCTCAAAGTATTGGGGTATTTGACTATCCACACAAGACAAATTGATATGATAATGGCAAAAGAATCTACGGTACAATATTATAAAACAAAATTTTTCACAGAAATTGATCAGATTATAGGCAAGCAACCCTCCACCTAAAAATTCCTTCCTTTGATTTCTATTGAGATAAAATAAATCTTAACCCAAGTTCGACAACAATTTTATGAATAGATAGTAAAACAATATGATATGATAATTCAGCTAAAATTTTCTTCACTACATTTTTGCTTGATAGCAGGTTTCTTC
>DYJH01000124.1 GCA_020723255.1 Desulfonema limicola
TTGAGAAATTATGGTATAGGAGCTCAGATTCTGGTTGATCTTGGTGTCAGAAAAATGAGGCTTATAACAAATAACCCGAAAAAAATGATCGGGCTTGAAGGATATGGATTAAGTGTTGTTGAGCAGGTTGGAATCGAAGTCGGCGCCAACCAGTATAATAAAGGATATCTTTCATGTAAAAAAATTAAAATGGGGCATCTTATAGAAGTCGATACAACACCTTAACCATATCTGGAGGAATATATGCCTAAAATAATTGAGGCTAAGCTTATTGCAGAAGGCAAGAAATTTGCTATTGTTACAAGCCGGTTTAATGATTTTATTACCGACAAGCTTGTTGGAGGCGCTGTTGATGCGCTGTTGCGTTCAGGAGCAATTGAGTCGGATATTGAAATAGTAAAAGTTCCAGGCGCTTTTGAGATTCCTCTTGTCGCTAAAAAAATGGCTGAAAGAAAAAAATATAATGCGGTCATATGTCTTGGCGCTGTTATACGGGGCGCAACGCCTCATTTTGATTATATCAGCGCCGAAGTGACAAAGGGCGTTGCTATGGTCGGATTGGAAACCGGAATACCTGTGATTTTCGGGATAATCACTGCTGATACCATTGAGCAGGCTATTGAGCGCGCCGGAACCAAGGCCGGAAATAAAGGGTGGAGCGCTGCAATTTCAGCTATTGAAATGGCAAATCTGGTTGAAATCGTAGATGAAGCATAACGATGGGCAGTCGTAGAAAATCACGGGAGCTTGCCATGCAGGCTCTTTTTTACATGGATAAATGCCATGATAATTCTGAAGAGACTTTGACAAATTTTCGGGACAATTTTGATCCGCCCGAAGACGTCCTGCCTTTTTTTCACAGACTTATAAGAGGAGTTATAAGCTCCGGGGCAGAGATAGACGCTATTATAGAGCAGTTTTCCAGCAACTGGAAAATAAGCCGTATGTCCTGTGTTGACAGAAATATCATGAGAATTGCAGTATATGAACTTCTCTGGTGCCATGATATTCCTTCCAAGGTTTCTATAAATGAAGCAATTGATATAGGGAAAAAATATGGAACCGATGAGTCCGGCCCTTTTATAAACGGTATTCTGGACAGTATCAGAAATGCCGTTGAAAATGAAGTAATTAAAGTAAAAACTGATTAATATGAGTGGAGGTTATTTTGATCATAGAAGACCTGATAGTAGGACCAATAATGTCAAATTGTTTTATCATCGGATGCGAAACCACAAAAGAGGCTGCAGTTATTGATCCGGGAGACGAAGCCAACAAAATTCTGATGACGCTTGCAAAACATAAACTGAAAGTTAAATACATAATAAATACTCACGGTCATGTTGATCATGTCGGTGGGAACAAAAAATTAAAGGAAGCCACAGGCGCAGATCTTCTGATACACAGCCTTGACGCTCCCATGCTGAGCCGTATTTCGGCTACAGGCGCCGCATGGGGACTTAACGTGGAAGACTCGCCTCCCCCGGATCAAATGTTAAAAGACGGCGACGAAATAAAATTCGGGAATATTACTTTAAAGGTTATTCATACTCCGGGTCATTCACAGGGCGGTATTTCTCTTTATACTGACGGATGTGTTTTTGTAGGAGATACGCTTTTTTCAGGATCAATAGGCCGCACAGACTTTCCAGGCGGCGATTATGATACACTTATATCAAGCATAAGAAACAAGCTTTTTGTGCTCGGAGATAATGTCAAGGTTTATACAGGACATGGTCCTGAAACATCTATTGCTGTAGAAAAAAAACATAACCCCTTCGCAAAAATCGTATGATTTATAATTCCTAACCAATGTCGTTAACTTAAGTCTTGGTCTTCCTCCCTTAACAAAGTGGGGGAGGTTGGGATTTTATTCAACCCGTTTAAAATCCCCCTGAATCCCCCTTTGACAATAATAAGAGGGGAACTTAAAGAAAAATTCCTTAAGTTAATGACATTAAATTCCAAACTTTTCTCAGAATCATCAAAAATCTGAGCTATTGGCTGTAATTAACCGATTGGGCTTAACTTTATTCTGACTCGTTTGAATATTTGCTTTTTTATTATAATTTATTGCTGTTGCGTGTTCTTTTGCCGGTGTACTGCTTTTTTCTTTTATTTCCTGATTGTTTCTGAGCCCCACTAAAACCACAAGTTGTCCAACATAATTATTCATGGCCTTTGACTGTGCATTAAGTTCCTCAGCCGCAGAAGCAGATTCCTCGGCTATGGCGGCGGTTTTTTGAATAACTGTCTCAATTTCGGACATCGCGCTGTTAACCTGCTGTATGCCTTGTGCCTGTTCCTGCGACCCGGCAGCGATTTCGGAGACCAGCCTGCTGACTTTCTTTGAGGATTCCATTGTATTTTTAAACGCAGCCAGTGTGGTTTCTGAATATACGGAGCCATTCTTTACAGCCGCAATGGTATTATCTATAAGCACAGCCGTATTTCTTGCGGCATCTGCTGCACGCATAGCCAAATTGCGAACTTCATCAGCCACCACCGCAAAACCTGCGCCTGCCTCACCCGCTCTTGCAGCCTCGACTGCAGCATTGAGAGCCAGAAGATTAGTCTGGAATGCAATCTCGTCGATGGTTTTAATGATTTTTTGCGTTTCCCTGCTCGCATTCGAAATATCATCCATAGACTTACTGAGCTGGCTCATTGCTTTATGGGCTTCCATTACCGTCTTATCGGAATCAGACATTACTCTGTTGGCTTCAGTGGAGTTCTCGGCATTCTGCTTGATCATGGAAGTCATTTCTTCCAGCGAAGAAGCGATTTCCTCAATCGACGATGCCTGTTGCGATGTGCCTGTGGCCATGGTTTGGCCTGCGCTGGATACCTGCTCGGACGCATCATTGACTTTGTTTGCCCCACTGTTTAGACCGCCTATGATTCTGCTGATCGGGCCTGTGATGGAACGGCTGATGATAAAGCCGGTTAAGATAATCCCTAATAAAACCACAACCACAAAAATCCCGATATTCAAGTATCGTTGACGTTTACTGATCTGGACATTGGCCAGCAATTCTTCCTTGAGACGATCTGCAAACATCTTCTGGATTTTTAAGAGCCTTTCGCGTAATGTTTCGGTCTGGCTGGCCAGACGTGCGGCACTGGTCGACTGGGTTTCTCCCTTGCTCATAGCCATGTAAATGGGCTGAGCCTCCTGAGTAAACGCCTTCATCGCTTCAAGCGCTTCTCTCACCTGCGTGGCTGATGCTTCATCCACCCCCGGAATATTCAATATTTCGCTCAGATTTTTTTGAACATGGTCTGCCTCTACGCCGGCTTTATTGATACTTTCTCCGTCACCCAGCATGATGCCATTATTGTAAAGACGAACCTGATCCTTAAACGTTGTCAGAGCCTCCTGACCGAGGTTTGAAGCTGGAAACAAATAATTGGAAACACTAAGCATCCTGGATTCCATCCGGGCTCCCATGCCGAACCCAAAAACCATGGTGAAAAAATATCCTATCACCAGAACGCTCATGCTTAACCATATTTTTTTTGACATACTTAAGTTACGCATAATTTATCCATAGCCTCCTTAATCCGGCTTTGCCGGAAAATGTTAAAACGACACTTTCGATTTAGTTGCAAAAAACTTTAATTGTTCCCTCCCCCTTGATGGGGGAGGGGCAGGGCGGGGGTGGCAATCAAATTATTGTAATGTTTTTTGCAGAACACTACACTAAAAGCTAAACGTCAGCTTGGCTGCGCCATAATACCAGTCACCCTCGGATCTGTCGGCATTATCCACAGCAAGTACATCCGAGGTGCCGTCAACTTTGTGACCTTCAAGCTTAAATGTCCAGTTTGAATTGATATCAAAACGGGCAGAAAGAGCCAGATCCTTTTGCCAAGCTCTGTGGTCGGGCAAGCCCATGGCTTTAAAGCTGTCGCCATCCTTGTCTTCTTTGTTCGGATAAGCAATAGCATAGTATGAACCCAGTTCAAACCAGTCGGTAAACCGGTAAGAAGCCATCAGATAGTAATTTTCTGCCTTTTTATTTGTTGTGGCCCCACCAGATGGTGTCATGTCCATATCAGTTGTTCTGTATTCGAATGCCAGAGCCAGATTTTGCCAGCTATATTCTACACCCGTACCCCAGGTAAACTGATCTTGCTCTAATTCCGTGGAGATTATATTAGCAACAAGTATTGGAAAATTCGCTTTAAATTTCAAAGCACTTACAGAAAGCGCCAGCCCGGAAAGCGGCGTGTTCCACTTGATACGGCCTGTTAGAGCGGTATCAATATCCACATCGCCATTAAGAGCAGCTACTCCTCCAAATGAGCTGTTAAGATACTTTTCAACGCCGCTTTCATTATCTACGGTCATTGCGCCTGCAATACCCGAATAATCCAAGCTTCCGGCAGCGCCAAGAGGAACATAGCCATAAAGGCCTACTCCGTTTAGGGCTATAGTAACATCTCTCACGAGATCGGGATAGAAATTCTGGGGCAGCACTATACAGGTTCGAAGCATATCGATATCACGTGTTTCGTTAAACAAACCTAAAGGCGATTTAATCCTGCCAGCCCTTATTCCAAGCCAATCCCGCCACTTATAGTCGCCGTAAGCCCAGTCTATCGTAACTTTATTATTTGCCACATCTCCCAAGTCCCTGGAGAATATCTGCGTTCCTACCCGCAGTTTATCGGTTACCTGCTTGCTGAAATTTATACCCATTTCATTATATTCAAAGCTGCCTGTCTTGCTGTTGTGGGCCAGGTAATTATATTCACCGCTTGTTAAAAACCCCTGGGATATAAATCCGTGAATTGAAACACCGCCCAGCACATCCATTTCCACAGCGCCGGCGCCGGCGCCCCATCCAAACATAATTAAAGCTGCTACAAAAATTAATATTTTTCTCATATATATATGTCCCCCTTTTATTTTACGTTAATGGTTTTAACTGATCCGGTGTCTGTTGAACCTGAAACATAGCCTATAGCCCCGTTGCTGCCGGAAACATAATCTGTCATGGCTTTATCGGAATTAAAAGTTTTGGGCATCTGGCCCTTGCCGGTGAATACCTGTTGTTTCCAATAGTTATTAAACTGAATTGCGGATTTCTGAATATATGTTTGAAGAAAAGCATTGTGTGTATCACCGGAATCCAGGGTCACAAAATCTATCTTCGCACCATTGTCCCAGGTATTCTTTTTGCCAAGAAAAACATCCTTAAGCATATCCGATGTTATGGAGCTTATGGGCACATTCTTGTTTGCAACAATTTGCACATCAGCCGCCGATACTGTGCAAACAACCCCAGAAATTGAAACAACCAAAACCAGCCAAACCATAAAAATTCGCATTAACCGCTTCATGTTCATAATTTTTTCCTCCCTCTAATCATGTTTTCCTCCTTAAAAAGTTATTAGACGCTATGAATGAATTTTTATCTTTTTACCTTAAAAAAGAATATCAGATATCTTTCTTGATACCTTTGTAAAAGTCATAATATGCTGCACCTTTTTTAAACAGCCCATCATCAGTTAGTTTCATCATTGAATTCTGTTATCGGGAACAAAGTGCAATAACTTTAGTCTTTGTTTAAACCTTTGAGTGGTATGCATCTAAAGCTCTGCCACGGCAAATCGAATTAAAGCTGAGAACACAAACAAAATAATAAATGTTCTTAATCTGTGTTCTTAATCTGTGTTCTTAATCTGTACAAAAGCAATATAGATGCCTAAACATCAGGATTTTTTTTATAGTTAAGATTTTCTTGCTAAAGATAGGAATCAGAATAAAGCTGTTTTATTTAATGGCAATAAATCTCATTAGTTTAATAGGTATTCAGAAAAAACACAGACGTAGGTTTTTAAAGGCAAGAAAATTTTTTACTGTACATTAAGCATATTAATTAAATAAGGGGAAGAGTTTTATGTCATTTAATTGACGGTTGCGCCAATAAAATGTTCATTGTTTCAATAATACTGTCTGCAACCTGTTTTGATGTCATATGGTCGGTATCTATTTCATACTGAGCAGCGCCTGAGTATTTGGCGGTTCTTCTATTAAGAACTTCTGCAACTTCTTCGGTAAATGTTTTTCCTTGTGTTAAGGCCGGCCGCTCGGTTCCGGATTCAATTCGTGCTACAATTACATCCACAGAAGCTTTTAACCAGAATATGATTCCGTTTTTTTTAAGAGCCTCAATATTTTCAGGCCGCTCAATAACGCCTCCTCCGGTATCAACAATAATGTTATCAAGCTTTGAAACATCAAGGGCAACCTCTGTTTCAATGCTGCGGAATTTATCCCAGCCGTATTTTTCGACTATTTGAGGAATTGTAAGACCTGCTTTTTTAACGATTTCGGCATCCATACCGATATATTTCATTTTGAGAGTTTCGGAAAGAATTCCGGCAACCTCGCTCTTTCCTGTTCCGCGGTATCCTATTAATACAATATTCATGGGCTAAGACGCTCCATAACGACCTTGCGCATTATTTCCTCCGGTGCGCTAACGCCTGTAAAACGTTCAAATTGAAGCACTGCCTGGTTTATAAACATTTCTACTCCTGAGATTGTTTTAAGACCACGCGCTTCCGCCTCTTTCAGCAGTTTTGTCTGAAGCGGAGTATAAACAACATCAAAAATTACCTGCCCGGTTTTAAACAGATCTTTAGGGACAAGAGAGACATCTTCCTTCGGATGCATGCCGACCGGTGTGCAGTGTATAACAAGATCTGCTTCTTTCATATTTGAAGAAAGAGTTTTATCTGTGAGCATATCCGAACAAACGGGTGCATTTGTGCCTGCTTTAAGGTCTGATGCCAGTTTCTCTAGCATGGCAGCATCGATATCAAGAAGCGTGAGTTTTGTTATAGCTGCATTATGTGCTATTGTATAGGCGATGGCGCGCGCTGCGCCGCCTGAGCCAAGCATCAATACCTTTTGTCCTTCAAGATTAACCCCTGCCTCAAATATTGCTTTAAGAGCGCCCGGCCCATCCGTGCCTAAACCGATTAATTTACCGTTTTCATTTATAATCGTATTTATTGAACCGATATGTCTGTCCAGATCCGATATTTCATCCACAAGATCGATAATTGCAATTTTATGTGGAATGGTTACACTCATTCCTCTGAAATTTTCAAGCGCTCTCATACCTGCCAGCGCATTTTTTACATCTTCCACCCGGAAAGACACATAAACAAAATCCAGATCCAGCGCATCAAACCCTGCGTTGTGTATAGCAGGTGACAAGCTATGTGAAATCGGATTTCCTATAACCGCGCACAGCTTTGTGCCGGTGCCTATTGATGTGATTTTTCGCATTTTATAATCCTGTCTTTAATCTTTTATAAAACAGCAATAAGCCGCCTTTATCCAAATAACGGATTTGCTACCGGATGACAACCATATTGTCAAGACGGATTTTCCTCAATTCCGCTACAATGTTTTAAGCAGCCTCTTTAGGACTTTGCCTGACGGATTTTTAGGAATGGATTCAACAAAACATACCACCCTGGGCTTTTTATAACTTGCAAGATGCTTTTTACAGTGGTCAAGAAGTTCACGCTCATCCATGTGCACACCTTTTTGCAGAACCACAAAAGCCTTTACACTTTCTCCCCAAACGGCATCGGGTATGCCGACAACGGCTGCGTCTGCAACAGCCGGATGCCTGAATAGTACTTCTTCAACCTCTCTGGGGTAAATGTTTTCCCCGCCGCTTGATATCATGTCTTTCTTCCTGTCAACTATGTAAAAATACCCTTCTTCATCAACTGTTGCCAGATCTCCGGTATGAAGCCACCCGTTCTTGATTACTTCTTCAGTTGCTTTAGGGTCTTTGTAGTATTCCCGCATTATATTCGGGCCCTTGCAGATCAATTCTCCGATTTGATCCGGAGGCATGGTGTTTCCCTCTTCATCGACAACTTTGGCCTGTAAAAAACTAACGGCGCGTCCCACTGACCCGTGCTTTCTAAAAGAATCTTTACCGTTTAATATGGTTATGGTAGGAGATGCCTCAGTACATCCGTAAACATCATAAAGCCCATCGGCATTCGGAAATATGTATAGAAGCTTTTCTTTGATTTCCACAGGCAGTATGGCCGCTCCTGAAGTACATTTTGTTATGGAAGATGTATCGAAAGCATCTATTTTGGGGTGCAAAAGTAAAAGATTATACATTGATGGTGAGCCTGAGATAACATTTGCCTTTTTTTCTTCGATATATCTTAAAACAATTTCGGGCTCGAATTTTTTTATCAAAATACTTGTACCACCCAGCGCAATCTGTATTGTGAAGTGATTGTTCAAACCGGCCGTATGATACATTGGACCTATAATCAAAGAAACTTCCCGGCTGCGATCTTCTCTTCCCAAGATTGTATTATGGAGGTTCCATAGGATATTGCTGTGTGTAATTACCGTGCCTTTAGGTTTTCCTGTTGTGCCTGAAGTATACATTATTTGACAAGGGTCGTTTTCTCCCACTTCAACTGGCTTTTCATCCGCTTTTCCGGAAGACAAAAATTCTTCATAATCATTAGCAAATCCGCTTTTTTTAGCATTTACACATACAAAATTCTTTACATCAGGCAGCGTATGATAAGTACTTTCTATAATTTCTTCAAACTCCTTTCCAAAGAAAAAGAAACCGGCTTCAGAATGATTTATGATGTATTCAATTTCATCTGCAACGAAACGAAAACTTACGGGTGTTGCGACCGCCCCGGATTTTACAGCGGCAAAATATGCCTCCGCAAACTGATGGCTGTTAAAAAACATTATTGCAACCCGATCTCCCTTTTTAAGACCGTGCTGCTTCATTGCGTGAGCCAGCCGGTTTACCCTTAGTTTGAATGCCTTATACGAAAGAATTTTATCTTCCGAAATAATGGCTGTTCTTTCCGGATACTTTTCTGCGCTGTTTGTCAGAAGATATGAAATATTCATATACCCGCCTCACAGCTTATATTTGTTAGCACTTGCATCTTCGGATAATAAAGGGATTTTTGCCAAACGTTGTGCCACATTATTCTGCCCGATTCTGATGAGAGATTTTATAAAATCAGGCCCTACAGCATGGCCGGTTACAGCAACACGAATGCCGTTAACAAGAATTCCGGGTTTAACGCCAATTTCGCCGGCCATTTCCATAATTACTTGTTCAATCGTTTCGGCATTGTAAATTTTCATCGAACTTATCTTATCGGCAAAATTACAAAGCCATTTTGTAAGTTCAGGGCGCTTAGTGATGTTTTTTTTCAATGCATCGGCATCTATCAAATAATCATCTGAAAAATATGCTCTGCCGGTTGTTGTAAAATCTGTCAACAGATGAAATCTGCTGCGGAGAAGTTCTATCGTATCGATAAAATCTTCTTTTCGCTTTGTTTCATATTCATCATTCCATAAAGCCTCTCTTTCAAGCTGCTCCTTTACATAAGGTAACAGCTCTTCTACCGGCATTGTCCTTAAATAATGAGTATTGATGTTTATGGCTTTCGGATCGGTATAGTACTTTGGATCATCATTGTTGATGTTAAAAACGGAATTTGCCCGGCTTATTCCTTCTAAAGAAAAAGCCTTGATAAGCTCTTCTTTTAAAAAAATCTCTCTTGACTCAGGTGTTGCCCAGCCCAGAAGCACAAGAAAATTTACAAGCGCCCAGGGTAAAAACCCGTGTTGCCTGTAAAAATGTACGGCTACAAGCTCACCGTGGTGGCGTTTGGATATTTTTGCCTTCCTTGGGTCAAGGGTTAAAGACATATGCGCAAAAACAGGCGGTGGCGAGCAAAGAGCATTGTATAAGAGTATCTGTTTGGGAGTATTTGCAAGACCGTCCTGACCTCGAATAATATGTGTAACCTTATCCCTTATATCGTCAACGGCATTTGACAGTACATACAAAGGTTTGCCGTTTGAACGCACAATTACAAAATCTTCTATATCAGCATGCTTTTTTTCTATTGTTCCGTAAACCACATCATCAAATACTACACTGCCTGAACCATCAGGAACTTTCAACCTTATAGCATATGGCAATCCGCCAGCTTCTTTTTTTGCAATCTCATCGCAGGTCAGGTTCCGACATGCCTTGTCATAGGCATAAGCAGTCTTAGCTTTAACCGCATCTTCGTGTTTCTTCTCGATAATTTCTTTAGTGCAAAAACATTTATATGCATGTCCGCTTTCTATAAGCTTTTGAGCGGCCTTTTGATGTTCTTGAATATACCGGCTCTGAAAGTTCGGGCCTTCATCCCACAAAAGCCCAAGCCATTTTAAGCCTTCAACGATTCCTCCAATAGACTCTTCTGTAGATCTTTCCGCATCAGTATCTTCAATTCTTAATATAAATTTTCCTCCGGTTTTACGTGCAAAGAGCCAGTTAAATATTGCGGTTCTAGCGCCGCCTATATGCAAATACCCGGTTGGGCTTGGAGCAAATCTAACAACAACCTGTTTTTCCATCCTGATTTCCTTTTATTATACTCTTAGCGTTGCTTTCAATTATGTATCTGTTGCCTTACGCAATATTATTATTATTTATCCCGCTATTTTTATAAATTAAGCGCCACTATCTTACAAGATTTATTACCACTATTTATAAAATTAATGCTCATATAGATGTGCCGGAAAGTTGATCAAGATGATCCAGAGGCAAAAGAAGTCCAAAAAACAAAAAATAATTTAGATTGATATGCATGGAGAAATTCCCTATAATTATTCGGACGTTCATGCATATTCCTCCTCCTGTTTTTTATGTCATTAAATATTGAGCGTCTCAACTAACACCTTTTTTAATTTAATTCTGTCCAGATCGTACTGAAACATTATACTATACTTCGCTTCACGAAAAGCGAGTTCTATCAGATGTTGGCTGCGTCATTGCCAAATGTTATGCCGCAGAAGGCACTAAGGTGGCTGCTGTATCGATAACGGAAAAAAGGTCTTAATCCATTAATCAGAAGTTATGGAGGTCAAATAAATGAAAACTACATTCTCCAATATAAGCGAAAACAGTGCGCCATCGGATGATTTCGTCAGCCCGCTGGCCAATGAACTTCAGAACCAGGCCGAACAACGCGTGCTGCGTATTATGGCCAGTCCCGAGGTGCAAGCCGCCAGGAAAAAAGCGCGGGAGTTACTCGCGGCTCATTCCGTGTCAAAACTCCCCGACGGCAAAGCTCGTATGGAAAACCCCCTGAATAAATGGGTTGCCAACCTGGCTTTTAATTATGTCGGCAGTGACGTTTCCAATCCTGCCATTTTGTGGTTGCCAGTTGGGGCGCGTTATCGCTGGTTCGGACATGAATTCCCGGGATCTGGTGGAGCCATCGACAATACCGATAATATTTATCGACAGGCAATGCTCAATGGTTCATCCAGCTACGAGATTATCGGGAAATTATATTCCTCGCATCCGATCCAGTTCACTTTTCACCTGATGGATCCTTATGGTGCAGATGCCTTCCCCATGACAAAAAACAAAAGTGATTTTCGTGTTTATAAGATGCATACGAATGACACCCTGGTCATTGATGCGGATGGTTCCTTCAGAATTTCTCTGGATTCAATGCCCGCCAACGGGCGGCAAAACCATATACAGCTGCCACCCGGGGAAATGTTCACGCTGTTCATCCGCGATACGCTTTCCGACTGGCGGCAGGTGCCGAATGAATTAACTCTTCACCATGTCGGCGGGGCGCTGCTTCCGCCGGCGATGAGTGATCGGGAGCTAATTGATCTCACCGCCGCCAACCTGTCTCATCATGTGGAGTCCTGGCTGTATTTTATCGATCATTTCTTCCCGGAGATCCAGGTTTCTAATAACCTGGTCGGTCCGCATGAGCGAACGGGAGCACTAGGGTGGGGGTGGTTCGCCGGGGCCCGGTACGATCTGGAAGACGATGAGGCACTGGTAATGACGGTTACTGATGGGAGCGCCCGATATCTCGGCCTTCAGGCGACCGATGCCTGGATGATGGCCCCAACACCGAGGGAATTTCTCGGCAGCTACAATCCGGCCCAGACGGTGGTAAATACCGACGGTTCGAAAACATACATCGTTTCAGTAAAGGATCCGGGTTATGCCAACTGGGTCGAAACCGCCGGTTCACACCAGGGGTGGCTTCTGTTCCGCTGGCAGGGCGTTACGGCTGAGATAGCCAGTAGGGATGATCTTATCAAAAGCGTAGAAGTCGTCACGCTGGCCGACCTGCCAAAAGCTGTTCCGGGTACCTTGCCAAAAGTAAACGTATCAGAGCGCCAGGAGCAACGGGTGCAGCGCGATATCCAGTGGGTTAGAAGAATAGCCCAGCCCAATCGGGATAAGTCAACGGGGACAAAGACCAGAGATAGACTATGTTCCGAACAATTATTTGTAAAAAGTAAAGAGCATCTTTTAACCAAAGAAACTATTTGAACCAACAAAACTAATTAAACACTATTTTGCTATTTATATCAGAACACAACATGTGCGATTTGGAACTGCTGATGACCGGGGCATTTAGTCCGCTTAGGGGCTTTATGACCAATCCTGATTATGAAGCTGCGCTGGATAGGATGCAACTTCAGGATGGCACCATTTGGCCTATTCCTGTTTGTCTCGATATGACTGAGGTGGCGGCAGGACAGTTGGAAGTGGGACAAGCGGTTGTTCTGCGAGATGCTGAAGGCTTTATTTTGGCTGTGATGCATGCAACAGAAATCTGGCCCATTGACAAAGAGAGAGGCGCAGACGATATATGGTACCACCGATACCACAAATCCTGGTGTGGATTACCTGTTTCACCAAAGCGTGAGTCACCATGAATAACCACCTTAAATGAGGTATGTTGAAAAAAGTGTACACCAATGTTAAGAAAAATTTTAAAACGGA
>DYJH01000125.1 GCA_020723255.1 Desulfonema limicola
ATTGCTATGGCTTTGTCGTAGCTGTCAAGAGCGGCATCAAGTTGCTTGAGTTCTTGGAGCGCAATGCCCCGGATGTAGTAAGCTTCTGCGAAGTGCGGTTTGATCGCTATGGTTTTATTGTAGCTGTCAAGAGCAGCATCAAGTTGTTTGAGTTCTTGGAGCGCAATGCCGCGGTTGAAGTAAGCTTCTGCGTAGTCCGGCTTGATTGCTATGGCTTTGTCGTAGCTGTCAAGAGCAGCATCAAGTTGCTTAAGTTCTTGGAGCGCATTACCGCGGTTCGAATAGGCTTCTGCGTAGTCTAATGTGAGGGCAATGGCTCGGTCATAGCTTTCGAGTGCCGCTTGATGTTGCTTTAAATCTCTCAGTGCATTTCCTATGTTATTGTGAGCTGCGGCATTATTTGGATTGATTTCAATAGCTTTGCCAATCAAATGTACTGCACGCTGAGGATTCTTTGTTTGTGCAGAAAGCACACCCAATAGGTGCAAGGCATCAAAGTGATTAGGCTGTAATTTGAGAATTTCTTCGCAGAGTGCTTGTGCTTGCGCCAACAGCCCTTTTTGATGAATTGATAGAGCTTGTTGGAATTTTGCTTGTGCTTGTGATGAGATTGATGAGACTGTTAGCGGTGGCTTCTGAATGTTATTAAAATCTTTATCTGACATTGGATTTATGTTTAAAACTTCAACATTATTAATATTACCTACTTGATCCGTTTCTAAATATGTCTTTATTATTTCTATCACTTTGTCGGTTGAATTATTTTTTTGCCAATTGAGTGATAGTTTTATTGCCTGGCTTGCTAAAGTATTTCTCTTGGATTCATCCAATGATAATACGGAGTCTATTACAAGTTGAGATAATTGATCGTAAACTATCCCGCAAGCAAGGCCATCGTGTACCCTGTCTGACAGCCATGTATTATTTGGCACGATGACTGGCACCCCAAATTCTGCGGCCACACTTAAGACACCCGAACTTCTCATGCGATATCTTGCAGGGTTATATGGCAAAAGCAAGAACTGACATCGCAAAACGTTGTTTATAAAGCGACTGGCAGGTACATTTCCAACCTCGAAATGTACCTGGGTTTTAAGTATGCCAAGACTTTTCTGTATGCTAAGTTTCTGCTCGTCTGTTCTAACTTGGAGTAGGCATTTTGACATCGGAAACTTCGCTAATGCGCCTGCCAAAAGACTAAATATTTCGTTTGAGCCGCGTTCTGAACGGAACTCACCAAGCAATCCAATATCAAATTCTTTTACTACAGCAGAAGAACTTGCTTGTATTTGAAGGTTAGGGGTTGGCATAGGAATGTGTATGACATTCATCTTAAAATAATTTGAAAGCAGCTTGGACAACCTGCGATCTGTGGTTCCAATAAATCGAGTTGTATCATTTGTCAGTGACTTCAACCGCTTACCTGCGAAACGCCAATAACTGTTATCGCCTTCTACTGTAAGTCTGTCGGGTGATATTTTCCAATTAAAATCTGGTCGATGAATAATAAACGCTATCTTTGGACGTAAAGAGGGTTGCATACTATGAAGGTAAATTGAAGCTCCGAAAATTTCAGATTCGGTGGCGTAAGGAATAATTAATATATCATCATTATTAATATTATTTCTAAAGGCTCTTTTGCAATCAGCCGCGAAGCTTTCTGAAAGATCGATAAAATCTGAAATAGGCCTTAGCGATGGATCCCTTTCCAAAATAGTGTCTGGCGGGTATTTAAACACTGGCCTGACATCACACAATTTAGCCAAGTCATTTGATAGTTTGGCATTCGCATAACAATTCCATTTCAGACCTAATTTATTAATGGAATTGCGATAGGCTAATGTTTCGTCAAGATAATGGCTATGTGAATCTTGCAAGCCGTGTTGGATGAAGTATATTGCCATGAATACCCTGTTTATACGTCGTCAACAGATTCTAAAGGAAGATATGTTTATCTCCTTCAGATCATTACCACTCGAGAGCACATGATAAATTGCGCCATCAAATTCTATTCGCCATGCTCTGCTCATAAGAATCGTTTAAACGCTAACTTCATCCATGTCAAGATTTATACTCTGTTCAAGCTGTGACATTAATTCCCGACATCATAACAGAAGAATATTTAATTGATAAGCGTACAGATGTTTGTCGGCTTTATTTGGTTATTCATTATTTGTATATATTATAAATAATTGTGTTTCTGTAACAAAAATTTGTAGAGTTTTTCATCTGTCTAAAGTATTATCTATAAAAACGAATTAGCATTCAGATTTATTTTCATATAAGTTCAAACGGATATGTTCATATTGTTGTTTATAATGAATTGAACAAATGCTCTGTGTTACTACAAAACCACCAAAGATTGATGAGCGTAAAGACGGAGGAAGTCATTATGTTGTTAAAACAAATCCGGATTTACAGGATAGTCGTAACGTTTGCCATATTATGCAGGGTTTTTGGAGTTTCTTTAATATACGCAGAAATAGTGACAGACGGAACCGTTGGGCCGGCCGGAAATCTTGGCGGGCCGGATTTTCAGATCACAAGCAGTCTTGGCGTTCAAAAAGGCGGCAACCTTTTTCATAGTTTTCAAATCTTTAATATAAATACCGGCGAAAGCGCTACGTTTTCAGGACCGGCCTCGGTAGCAAATATCGTAAACAGAGTAACAGGCGGCACATCTTCTTCTATAAACGGTACTCTTAGATCAACAATCGCAGGCGCCGATGTTTACTTGATCAATCCCTCAGGTATTATTTTCTGCACAGGCGCAAGCCTAGATTTACAGGGATCATTTCATGCAAGTACAGCAGATTATATTGCTTTTGAAAATGGAGAACGCTTTTATGCCAATATTGCTCAAACAAGCATCTTATCGTCATATCCCATATCCGCGTTTGGTTTTTTAAATGATAATCCCGCATCTGTTTTTTTCGATCAATTAACCGATTATTTATCTGTGCCGGACGGAAAAAACATAACCATTACAGGCGGAAACATTAATATCGATAATACTGTTTTTTATACTTCATCCGGCCGGATAAATTTGTATAGTGCCGGATCCAAGGGGGAGGTTACCATAAACCCAAAAAATGGATCAACGGTTGAACCACATGGAAATATTAATATTAGCAATAATTCATATGTTTATACAAGTGGTTCACAAGGCGGTGATATATATATCCGTGCAGGTGAGCTTGTAGTGAAGGATTCAAATATCTTGTCTGAAATTGAGGGAAGCGGCGGAAGTGGCGAGATTGATATTCAAGCGGATGAGAAGATAACTATATGTAACAGTTCTATTTCCGGAGCTAGCGGCGGAAGCGGCGATGGAGCGAATATAAATATCGCAGGACAGGGTATTTTTATTCAGGATAATTCTTACATAAATGCATCTTCATATTTTTCCGGTCAGGGCGGCAATATAATTATCACGGCAAACGATTCCGTCTATATAGATAGTGGTGTTATCGCTTCCAATTCCTATAATTTAGGCAATGCCGGCAATATATATATAAATGCAGATAATGTTCGTTTGATGAATGGAGGCCAAATAAATTCTTTTGCGAAAGGCAGAGGCAAAGGCGGAGAAATTCACATAAATGCCGCTGACACTCTGGAAATTTCAGGAGAGGCAGACGATTATGCAAGCGGTATTTATGTTTCCTGTGAGGGTGAGGGTGACGGCGGTTTAATAGATATTAAATCAAACATGTTAAGAATCTCAGGAGGAGGGAAAATTAATGCTGATGCGGACAGCAACAGCTCCGGCAATGGCGGAGATATAATTATTACTGCAAACAATTCCGTTTCTATAACGGGCACATATGAAAACGGCGAAGACCTTTTGAGTTCGATATCTGCAGCCACATCCGGGACCGGCAACGGAGGTATGATCCAGGTTAATACATCTGACTTGAATATTAATGATGGTGTTATCGCTTCCTATTCGTTCTATTCAGGCGATGCCGGCAATATACTCATAAATGCGGATAATGTGAGTTTGTTGAATAGAGGTCAAATTAGCGCTCATACACAAAGTGCAGGCAAGGGTGGAGAAATTCACATAAATGCCTCTGACACTTTGGAAATTGCAGGAGAGATAAACGATTATGCTAGCGGTATTTATGCTTCTTCTTTAGATAAAGGTGATGGAGGAGATATCTTCGTTAATACGAATAATCTTGAAATTATAAATGGAGGTCGAATTAATGCTTCTACGAGTGGCGAGGGTAATGCCGGCGATATCACGATTAAAAGCGCAAATATAATAGAGTTGAAAAATAACAGTGCGATTGAAACAAGCGCCATAAGCGCAGATGGAGGCAATATATCCCTTCAGGCAATCGATATGATTAATTTAAACAATAGTGATATAACAACAATGGTTCAGGGCGGCCTTGGCAACGGTGGAAATATTTCTATTGATCTACAGTTTTTAATCCTTAACAACAGTAAAATTATTGCCAACGCCTTTGGTGGAAACGGCGGCAATATTTCTATTATCACGGACTATTTTATAGCAGATCCGTTGAGCGTGGTAACTGCTTCATCCGAATTAGGATTCGATGGCGACATTGAAATATCTTCCCCGAATATTGATTTTACAAATATTGCTATGCCTGTAAATAGCTCTTTTGATACATCCAGGATATTAAAAGACATATGTGAAGTAAAAAACAATATGAATTCAAGCTCTCTTATATTGGGAGGCCGCAACGGTGTCCAGGTTGGTCCCGGCAGTCCTTTGTATTCGGTACCTGATGAATTATATAAATTTGAATATCTAATATGGAATAAAGAATAATGAATTTCGAAGGAAGCTATCTTCGCAAGGAAATGAGAATACCTGCAATAACTATAAAATATCATAATTTATCCCGCGTGATAATTATATCATTTATACTTTCTCTGTTTTTTCCGATTCCCGATTATGTTTACTGTACAGATATACCGAATAAAACGGGATCTAAACCCTTAAAAAACATAAGTGAGCTGTTAAATGAGTCAAAGCTTTATTTCAGAACGGGACGTTATGACAAAACAATCAGGCAAAGTGAGCAGATTTTAACTTTGTGTAATAATAAGGAGAAATATTATAATCGGATCCCCTCATTAGTTCTTATAGGTGAAAGTTATATCGCAACAGCTCAATATCAAAAGGCTCTTGAGAATTTTGAAATGGCGTTAAACATAGCAAAAAACCATAAAGACGACTATCAAACCGCTATACTATGCGGATGCATGGGAAAGGCACATCAACTTCTGAATAATTTTCAACAGGCTGAATCTTTTTTTTCAGAATGCATAAAAATTTGCCTGAAATCCGGGTTTACTGATATTTTACCTGAATCGTATAACAATCTCGGTATCCTTTATGCCGAAAAGGGTGATTTTAGAAAAGCGTTGGAATTATATCAAAAAAGCGCTGAAACAAACGGCCCATATATTGAGCAGAATGCATATTCCGCATATTTAAATTCGGCCGGATTGTTTGTTGAAAAACAGCAAAATGACCTTTCGTACGGCGCCCAGACAGGTTTTATACAAAGAGGCATAAATTCGGAAGACAAATTGAAATCATATGATAAAAACTTGTTATCTGATGAAAAACGAATTGAATATTTAAAAAAATCAATGGCTGGAATTCAGTCAAGCGAAGATAGTATGCGAAAAGGAAATAGTTATATTTCAGTTGCTCAGATTGCAAACAAATTGAGGAAAAGCGGATCGTTGCCGGAAAATATCCGGGTTTATTTAAAAAAACTTGCATATGAAGCGTTATTGGATGCAAAAGAACTTGCAGAAAAAATAGATAACCCGAAGCTCAAATCCTTGTCGCTTTTCAGTCTGGCAGGTTTTTATGAAGAAGAAAACCGGTATGAAGAAGCAATGTTATTGATCAATCAATCGATATTTTGCGCACAGGAAAGTGATTCTCCCGAATTGTTGTTTCGCTATGAAGGCAGATTTGCCCGGTTGCTTACATTAATTAATGAGCCGGATAAGGCTGTTTCAGCTTATCGGCGGGCTATATTTTACCTGGATAACTTCAGGAATGACCTGATTGGAGATTGTAAGAGAATTAAGGGGATGTCATTCAGAAATACGGTGGGGCCGGTATATTTCGGCCTTTCGGATCTGCTTTTACAAAAAGCGGCTTTGGAAAAAAATTTGAATGTAAGGCAGCAATATCTTACAGAAGCCCGTTTAACAGTTGAAAAAATGAAGCAAATTGAGTTGCAGGACTTGTTTCAGGACGAATGTATCGTCGCCCTTCAATCCAAAATAACCGGTATTGATAGAAAGATAGAAAAAGCGGTAGTGATTTACCCTATTATTTTACCAGATCGTATCGAGATGCTTGTTAATTTGCCGGATGGTTTAAAACAATACAAAGTGCCTGTAGATACCAAAATTATATACGAAAGAATAATCAGCCTGAGAAAGGCATTGGAACAGCCGGATAACAACTGGTTTAAACTGAAATCACAAAATATTTATGATCTTATTATCCGGCCTTTGGAAAAGGATCTGGCATCTCAGAATGTTAATACCCTTGTATTTGTGCCTGATGGGATATTAAGAACCGTGCCAATGTCGGCTTTGTATGATGGCGAGAAATATTTGATAGAAAAGTATTCGATAGCCGTTTCGCCTGGTATGAAATTAACCGATCTCAGCCCTATAAATAACGCCGGATTAAACATATTGCTGGCAGGTATTACCGAATCCATAAGGGGTTTTCCGTCTCTCCCGGCTGTAGCGAATGAAATGAAAGCCATTCAAAACATATATCCGTGTGATTTACTGATAAATGAATCGTTTAAGCTTGCCGAAATCGAAAACAAATTGAAAATTACTCCATATTCCGTTGTGCATATAGCATCTCACGGATATTTCGACAGTAATCCCGAAAAGACATTTCTGCTGGCGTATGACAATAATCTTACAATAAATAAGCTGGAAGATCTCATGTCTCTTAGCCAGTACAGGAAAAACCCTGTTGAACTACTGACGTTAAGCTCTTGTCAAACCGCAGTCGGAGACGAACTTGCAGCGCTGGGGCTTGCCGGAGTAGCTTTAAAATCTGGTGCGAGAAGCGCCATTGCTTCTTTATGGTATATCAACGATCAAGCAACAGCCGATTTGATATCTGCTTTTTATTATAGCCTGAAAAACAACAAATGCTCCAAAGCCCAGGCTCTTCGTCATGCCCAATTGAAACTGATAAACAGCCCGGATTTTAATCATCCGGCTTTTTGGTCACCTTTCCTGCTTATAGGAAATTGGCTTTAAAATAGTCTGAAAATATTATGAAATATCAATCTGGACCATACGGAATTACAAGAAAATCCCTCCCCCTTGATGGGGGAGGGATTGGGTGGGGGTGATAGGATTAGCGATGATGATCTTTCTTCATAGCTACTTAATTATCCCTGTAATTACAATTATTTTCTTTTTTATTAACTTTTATTGCGTTTTTGCCCAGGAAACACATCTGGTTCCTTTTCATGATTTGCCGCAGGAAAGTGTTGATACCATGCAAAATGACCGTTTGCTGGAACCCATGCTTGAAGAAAAAAAACCTCCGTCCGAGTTTATACTGCCACCGATTGCGACATTGTTGCCAAAAGAAGGTATGCTGTCCGGCGTAATACGCGTTTATGTGGATTCCTATAAATTTAAGGGAAATACGGTTATACCGGAAAATGCCCTTTCCAATATATCAAAACCATATACAAAACGGGTTGTTTCCAGTGATGAATTACAAGAGTTGCGCAACAAGCTTACCCGTTTTTATATTGGTAAGGGCTATATCACGTCGGGTGTGATATTGCCTGATCAAAAAATTGAAAACGGCGTTATTACTTTTCAGGTAATTGAAGGAAGTGTGAGAAAAATTGAAATAAGCGGCAATAAAAATCTGGCAACCAGCTTTATTGAAGAAAGGCTTGCCCTGGGCGCCAAAACACCGTTAAAAGTACAGACTCTACAGGAACAAATTCAAAGAATTCATCAATACAGAGATATCCGTAAGCTTGATGTGGAGATAAAGCCGGGCCTTAAGCTTGGTGAAAGTGATTTATACGCAAAAATTTATGAAAACAAGCCTTACAAATTCGGATTTGAATTTAATAATCACAGGCCGCCATCTGTCGGATCATACCAGGGAGAAATGTTTGGAGAATATCATAATCTTACATCATATGGAGACACTATAGGAGCAAAGTTTGGGCTTACCGAAGGTCTTGATAATTATTTTGTATACTATCGCATCCCGATAAATAAATGGGATACCGAACTTATACTAAGCTATGAAAAAAGTGATTCCATGGTTGTGGAAGAGCCCTTTGATGAAATAGATATTAATAGTAAATCCGAAACGTACCATGTATCTATCAAACAACCTCTGTTGAAAAAACCGGAAAAAGAGCTTAACGCAGAATTAGTTTTTGAACACCGCCGCAACAAAAATTATCTGCTTGATGAGGCTTTTTCGTTTTCGCCCGGTGAACAGGATGGTGAAAGTGTGGTTTCACCATTCAGATTTGCATTAGACTGGTGGAACCGGAGCCAAAATCAGGTTTTTGCGGCGAGATCAACCTTTTCGGAAGGGACTTATCTGCTTGGCGCAACAAAAAATAGAAACATGCCGGATGGTGAATTTTTTAAATGGGTTGGCCAAGTGCAATTAATAAGACGTTTTGAAAAACTGAATCAAAGCCAGATTATAATACGTATGGATATTCAGTTATCCGGCAATGAACTGCTACCAATGGAAAAGTTTTCCGTTGGCGGAGCAAAGAGCGTGAGGGGATACAGAGAAAACAGCTTAGTTCGTGATAGCGGGGCATTAGCATCTGTTGAAATGTGTGTTCCGGTAATAAGACTGCCCATTGCCTGCTTAAGCAAATCCATATTTGACGGAATGCTGTGGGGAGCGGTTTTTTACGATTGGGGCTGGTCTGAAAACAAAAATGAAAGAGCAGGAGAAAAATCCGAAACCATAGACAGCGCCGGTTTGGGTGTTCGCTGGAGCCTTTCCCAAAATATTTACGGGCAGATTTACTGGGGACATGCTCTTACGATTTTTAATCAGAAAAAATCAGACTTACAGGATTCAGGCATTCATTTTCAAATAAAGTGCACTTTCTGAAAACTATAAATGAAAAGAAGTAAATTATTAATCGGCATTGGGATTGTGATAGCATCCGTATTGGTTTCCGAAATATGTTATTGGCGCCATATGGCGGATGTAATTGAACTCAACTATTATGATATATTTCATCAACTATCGGGAAAACGTTTTAATCCTAACTATACGGTAATTGTTACTTTAGACGACGAAACACTTCTTTCTCATAAGAATGAACCTTTAGTGTTCTGGTCTCCTTATTTTGCAAAAACCATTAAAAAACTAAGAGAATGCGGCGCTGCTGCAATCGGAATAGATTTTCAGTTTGCAGTAAGTGCTGAATCCTGGTTGGATAAACTGGAAATACCTGAAAGTAATATGAGCATAAGTTATGATATATCAATGCGAACCGAGCTTAACAAAGGCAAAGTTTTGCTGACAGGCACAATGGTAAAAAACAGTGACGGTGAAAATAATATTTTGCTTCCTGTAATCGATTATATATATTCACTTCCCAATGGTCCAAAAGATATAGGTTTAACTAATTTTTATAATGACGAAGATGGTGTCGTCAGACGCTTTCTGGGAAATATTACAGGACTATCTGAGCCGCCTAATCTTGGTTTTTCATATCTATTGGCAACGCAATTGAAAACGGAAAAACCGGATGTGATTAATTACGAAAAGGAAAACACCTGCAAACTGATGCATATCAGATTTGTGGGCCCACCCAGCACAATACCTCATATATCAATGAATCGTTTTCTGAAAGCCGGCGTTTTGGACCCAGGTTTAACAAAAGATGAAGTAAATATGATTAAAAATAAAATTGTGATTATTGCCGGAAGTTTTTCAGGAAGCTACGATATTCACCTGACGCCTTATAGAGGCGGTAATAGAATGAGCGGGGCTGAACTTCATGCCAATATTGTTGAAACAATATTATCGGGAAAATTTCCTGAACATGTAAACGGTTTTTGCAGAATGTTTTGGCTAATAATACTCATTACGGCAGGGACTTTTTTGTTTTTTAAATTCAGCCCGTTAAAAAGCTTTATAATCAATATTTTCCTTTGTTTTATTGCATGTTTGGCAGCATATCTATTGTTCCAATATAATTATATTATTCCAGCTGCATCTATGCAGGTAGGGTTGAGTCTCGCATTTATCAGCACCCTGGGATTTCGGTTAACCGGCGGTGAAAAGGAGCAACAGCGAATAAAGCAGGTGCTGACACCTTATATATCGGACGCGTTACTTACAAACGTTTTGTCTAAAGCGTCACTTCCGAATCTTGGAGGAGAATTATATTCGGTAACAGTTCTTATCTCAGACATAAGAAGCTTTACTACAATTTCCGAAAAATTGAATCCTCAGGATGTGGTTGAGTTGTTGAACACATATTTTACCCGTGTTTGTGAACCGATTATGAAAAATGATGGAATGGTGGATAAATTTATGGGTGATGCCATAATGGCGATATTCGGTGCCCCTTTAAGCGATCCCAACCATGCAGATAAGGCGATCAAATCTGCGCTTGAAATAAAAAACATTGCGTATGATTTCCAGAAATGGATTGATAACAAATTATCTCAAACAGGCTTGCCGCCATTTCGCATTGGCATCGGACTGCATTCAGGCGAAGTGGTAATGGCTAACATCGGTTCAAAAAAGCGAATGTCCTATACGGCAATAGGAGATGTAGTTAACACTGCTTCCAGACTTGAAAGCATGAGCAAGACTCTTGGCTGGAATATTGTTGCAAGCGAAGAGACATTATCATTGGTGAAGGGCGGGGTTTTAACCGGAGCAGTTGAAGAAATAACTCCACGCGGACGAAGCGGTAAAATAAAAGCATATGAAGTGGTTGGCTATTCAGAAAGGCATGCTAGTGACAAACAATTGATGGACTTGTAAAAAGTAATTTTTTAACTTTTTACGAAATTATCAATAATTGATGAATGTCAGTAAATTAGCATGAAAATTCAATGAAAAAAATAATTAGTCTTATTAATTATAGCTTGTTATGTTTGTTTTTAATGAGTTGTTTTACTTTTATTTCATGTTCGGTATCATGGGCTGCTCCTGAATGCGCAGGCATTATTTTGCAAATTAAAGGGGATGTGTTTTTCATATCGGGTAGTAATCAAAATACTGAACAGAAAGCACGCAATTTTATGAAAATAAAACAAAACGATGTTTTTGATATTGCACCTGGCGCACAATTACAAATTGTTTTTTTTGCAAATGGAAAAAAAGAATTGTGGAAAGGGCCATCAAAAATTGAGATAGGCGAAGAACAAGCGCTGGCCAAAGACCAATCTGCTGCTCCGGCAGTTGAAAAAATGCAGGGAGCTGTCACAAAAGAAATAAAGCGAATATCAAAAATACTAAATTCCGACAAACTCAGTACTTCAGGATCTATTCTTATAAGGGGAAATAAAGACGAATCTTTGAATCATTTTCCTGACAATATGATATTGAACGAAAAAGAAAAAGAGAAAGTGGCTGAGTTAAAATTAATATATCAACAGTTAAACAAGTCGTCAGAACCAGAAGATATTACAGCAGAATTATATTTGTTCAGCGCCCTTGCGGATTACGATCAATTTGAGGATATGAAAGAATTGCTTCCACAAATGCAAAAGAAGCAACCTTATAACAAGGAAATAAAATTACTGGAAGATTGGCTTCTGCAATATTGACAGACACAAATTCAATCAAAAGTGTAAGACAACACTTAATTTGCGACAAAACGAACGTAATCGGATAAAAAATACATCCGCCGGTTTAAGAACGCAAAAGTCCTGTGCTGTTTTCGCCTGTTTTTATAGGTTAACATAGCCAGAAGAGTTATTCATTGCTTTTCAAAACCCCTTTAGGGCGGTTTTAAATGTATCAAATGTCCTATAAACCATTTGAATCCTCTATGTTCGGCTTCGTTCTATTCATTATTGCATGCCGCTGTTTCGATGAACTTTTTTAATATGTACAGAATCTGGCAATCTAATGGCCGCATTTCCTGATCGGCCAGTTTTTCAACCTCTTTTAGAATTGAAATATGCCTTTTAAATTCAATCGTAATTGTGTCTCTTGATGTTTTGGGGAGCGGAGCTGGTTCAGGCTTGGTTGGTGTCTTTTTCTTTTTAACCCCTGCAGGAGCGTTCTCAGAGCCCTTTCTTTTTCTGTGAGATAGCTTTGCCATGCAAGAGGGGCAATAAGGACTGCCGGTAGATATGGTTGGATTTACGTTACATTGACTGCATAAAGTCTTTTTCTCTTTTTCTGTATCAATTGATTGAGTGTTTTCCATATCTTCGTCCTTTGAATTTGCTCTGATAAGATTCTCTTTCAATTTACTTTCTCCAGTTCTTACCGGCTCCTGACCCGGAGGAAAGCGGTTAACCCAAGTTCGACAACAATTTTATAAATAGATAGTAAAAACAATATGATAGG
>DYJH01000126.1 GCA_020723255.1 Desulfonema limicola
CTGAGGGTATATAATCAAGATATGTTAAAACATAATCTCCTATATTAAGTTCTTTTATTAAATTACGATACGGTTCCCATTTTTCCCACAACTTTCCTGCTATCAAAAGACGGGATTCCGGCACTTTTGCCAAAACCTGGACAAACGCTTTAAGAGCAGTATCGATTCCCTTATATGAACGTATGGCGCCAAAAAGCAGAATGACTTTATTGTTTTTATCAAATCCCATAGCTTTTTTGATATCATCACTTTCTATTCCTTGTTTAACGTGAAAATCCAATGAACCGTGAGGTATCAAACTAAGTTTATCGGGATAAATTCCATAATCGGCAATCATTTGTTGTTTGTTTTTTGCGGTATGAACAATAAGATGGTCTGCCAGCCTGAACAGCAAACCGGATAGTTTTTTAAAGATAAAAGATTTCTCATGAGATGAAACATTATGAACAGTAATAACTATAGGTTTATGGCGTATCTTAAAGCAAGTGCATATAATTGCATAGATAGGAAAAAGCGGCAGACTCCACCACTGGGCATGTAGCAAGTCCGCCTTGCAGAATAGCCCTTCTTTGAACCATGTTAACGGATTATACCACGTAAGCCTGCGTTTTATTCTAAGATTTGGATGATTAATAACCGGAAATGTATTATCTTCTTTAAGCCCTCCACCTGGATAAATAAAAGCAGGATAAAGTTTTTTAAATGAGATAAATTCTATATCAATGAGGTCAGCGATTGACAAAGCGAGCTCTAGACAATAACTGCTTAGTCCCCGAAGAGGAGGAAAGGAACCAAGCATGGCAATCTGTATATTGTCCGGAGTTTTTGATTTTCTCATAAAGCCTATGTTTTCAGTTTATTCTGTCACCACAGGGTCTATTCATCATATGTCTAAGTCTTTGATTGCCAAAACCTCTGGCCAAACTAGGATTTATCTTTTTCATTTTTAGCATATGATCAAGCCTTTTCTGATCGAACTGAGATTTTAGCTCGGAAATTTCCTTCTGAATTTTTATTGCTTTTCCGGTATCAGTATCCTTTTTGGCAATTTCGCTTTTTAATTCAAGTTCTTTTGCATATATATCCTGCCTTAGCTCCTCAGTTGTCTTAAAGAATGCTTCGCGTTCCTCATTAGCTTTTTTTATCTCATCTTCACTTAAATTTCTAAAGCAGAAGTTGCCAAGTCCGGACCTGGACTCTGGTTTGCATCCGTGCCTATAACCGTGCTCTTTGTCCGGCCCATATCCTATTTCCTGGCCTGCATAAGATGTAATGCCAATACTAATGATTGCCATAGATAAAAAAATTAAAAGAATGTGTTTTTTCATGATATCTCCTCCTGTTAATAAAACAATGATAAAAGTGTAAAAAGCCGCCGAACCGTCATACCGGCGAATGCCTGTATCCAGAACATATTGAATTTACAGGATGGCGGATCAAGTCCGCCATGATGAAAAAGGGTTTCCGAATTGTTTTTTTTATAAAGCAACCTGCATGCCATTTTCATCAAAGGATAAATATATTATTCATAACATGCTTAATAGAAGAGATATTATATTAGTTGTTAATTGTAATAGCGAATACATTTCCCGCTGCTTTCAGCGGGAAATGTTAAAAAGCTGTTTTAAAAACGGGTTGTGGATAAAGTATATACAAAACTAATGGATACGAATTAAAATATGGATATAATATATCCAATTTATGATTTATTAATTAATATTTTTTTCCATCATTATCTGTCATAGGGACAAATACAACAGGTATGATTTTTTTTTCCTTGATAACACCTTTTTCTTTTATAAGAAGCATAAGCTCCTGGTTGTAATAGTTTCCGACGGGAATTATCATTTTACCGCCTTCTGCAAGCTGATCTTTTAATGGCTGAGGAATGTGTGAAGGAGAGCAGGTCACTATTATAGCATCAAACGGACTATATTCTTCCCATCCTTTATATCCATCACCTATTTTAACGGATATGTTTTCATAACCAAGATCATGAAGAAGCTTTTTGGCTTTTTGACCGAGGTTATTCGATATTTCTACAGTATATACTTTTTTGAATATCTCTGCGAGAACCGCCGCCTGATATCCTGAGCCTGCGCCAATTTCAAGCACCTTATTATTTGAACCATCTCGATCCAAAACATCTGTCATGAGAGCTACTATGTATGGCTGGGAAATAGTTTGACCTTCTCCTATGGGAAGCGGATGATCTTCGTAAGCTTGGCTTTTATATTCTTCAGCAACAAATCTATGTCGTTCAACCTTTAGCATTGCTTTAAGCACTTTTTTGTTTTTGATTCCTCTTGCTTCTATCTGGCTTATCACCATGGATTCGCGAAGCTTTTTGAAATTCATAGAAGGTGAGTTTTCAGCCCTGGAAGATATCGGCAGGAAAACATAAAATAAGTAAATTACAACAAACAAAATATTTTTCATATATTATACCAACAGGTTAAAATACCAAGAAATTATTTCATTTCCGAATAGGATATACAGGATAGCGCCGATAGAAAGAAACGGACCGAAAGGCACAGCCAGTTTCACACCTTTTTTTGTTTTAAGCATAACAATAATTCCAGCCAGTGTTCCTGTTGACGAAGCGGTAAAAATCGTAAACAAAATTCCCTTCCACCCGATAAAAGATCCCATCATTGCAAGAAGTTTTATATCTCCGCCTCCCATACCTTCTTTTTTAGCAATAAGACTGTATATCCATGCGACAGCAAACAGGCTTCCCCCGCCTGCAAGAATACCTATAACAGATTCCCTGAAGTTCATAGCCGGCAGAATAAATGATGATAACAATAGACCGATTGGGATCCCCGGCAAGGATATTACATCAGGAATAATTTTATGATCTATATCGATAAAAGTAATTATAATAAGTGCTGATACGAAAGCAAAATATACCAGCCCTTCTATGGAAAGCCCGAATTTAATGAAACAAGAAAGTGCAGCGAAGCCGCTTATAATCTCAACCAGAGGATAGCGCATGGGAATATGTATATTACAGTTTCTGCATTTTCCTCCAAGAATTATATAGCTTAAAACAGGAATATTGTCGTAAAATTTTATAAAGCTATTGCAGATAGGACACATTGATCGAGGCCTGACAATCGATTTTGTAAGAGGAATTCTGTATATGCACACATTCATGAAACTTCCGATACAAAGCCCGAATATAAATATTAAAATATGGATATTATAATTAAGCATAGTAATGCCCTGTTTTATTAATTATATATTTCTGTTAAGTTTATTTTGCAAATACGTTATGTATATTGAATAAAAAAATCAAGCTTGTTATTGTCAAAATAAAATATTGTTATATATTTTTAAACCTGATTTATATTAAAAAATAAATATTATATTTTAATTGTGATTTATATCTTAGGAGAAAAAATGGGCGAGACCGACAAGGATGATCTGATAAATATGATCGAAGAAGACGAGGGCGATACAAAGTTTCCTGAAATTATGCCACTTATGCCGGTGCGTGATGTAGTTATTTTCACAGACATGCTTCTGCCTCTGTTTGTCGGCCGCGAAAAGTCTGTCAGAGCTGTGGAAGAAGCTGTCAGGAAAGATGGGTTTTTGCTGCTTGTTACCCAAAAAGATCCTAATATTGAGAATCCGGGACAAGAAGAACTGTACAGAGTAGGTACTGTGAGCAAAGTATTAAGGATGCTTAAGCTTCCGGATGGCCGTGTCAAAGCGCTTGTACAGGGAATAGCAAAAGCAAAAATTTTGGATTTTGTTAGGCAGAAATCTGTTTATCGGGTGAAAATAGAAAGAATTACTGAGGCGCCTCTCAAGGAAGTATCTCTTGAAAATCAAGCACTTATGAGGATTATTCGTGAAAATTCAGAGAAGATACTGGCTTTTCGGGGAGAACTTACAGGTGATGTTGGTTCCATACTGGAAGGAATAAATGATCCCGGAAAGCTAGCTGATCTGGTTGCGTCAAACCTCAGATTGAAAATCGAAGAATCCCAGCAGTTACTTGAACTGATTGACCCGGTTGAACGTCTTAAGAAGGTAAATGAACTTTTGTCAAAAGAGGTACAGCTTTCTGCAATGCAGGCCAAGATACAGTCCGATGTAAAAGAGGAGATATCAAAAAGCCAGCGTGATTACTATCTTCGGGAGCAGATGAGGGTTATCAATAAAGAACTTGGCGAGAATGACGAAAGAGCCCAAGAATTGAGCTCATACAGAAAAAAAATAAAGCGCTGCAAAATGTCTAAAGATGCCGAAAAAGAAGCGGAGAAGCAACTTAAGCGTCTTGAAATGATGCATACCGATTCTGCAGAAGCTTCAGTAATAAGAACATACATTGACTGGCTTATTGAGCTGCCCTGGAGCAAGTCCACAAAGGATGTTATCAATATCAAATATGCCAAGAAGGTTCTCGATACCGACCACTACGGGCTTAATAACATTAAAGACAGGATATTAGAATATCTTAGTGTTCGCAAGCTTAATGCAAAAATGAAAGGTCCTATCTTATGTTTTGTTGGCCCACCCGGCGTGGGTAAAACTTCTCTAGGAAAAGCCATAGCTGCTGCAATGAAAAGAAAATTTATCAGAATATCTTTAGGCGGCATCAGGGATGAGGCTGAAATAAGGGGGCATCGACGCACATATATAGGGTCGCTTCCCGGACGTATTTTGAACGGATTAAAACAATGCGGTTCAAACAACCCTGTTTTTATGATGGATGAGATCGATAAAGTAGGAGCAGATTTTCGGGGTGATCCTTCTGCAGCGCTCCTGGAAGCTCTTGATCCGGAGCAAAACTTTGCCTTCAGTGATCATTATCTTAATCTTCCCTTTGATCTTTCAAAGGTTATGTTTATTCTGACCGCAAACTTAACGGATACCATACCTTCCGCTCTTTTAGACAGGATGGAAGTAATTAACCTTTCTGGCTATACTCCGGAAGAAAAGAAAATAATTGCGGAGAATTTTCTCCTTCCCCGCCAGGCAAATGAAAACGGCATAAAAAAACAGAAGATATCAATAAGTCCCGAGGCTATGTATCAGATCATTAACGAATATACATCTGAGGCCGGTCTCAGAAATCTAGAAAGAGAGATAGGCACTATATGCCGTAAAATAGCAAGAAAAATAGCGGAAGGGGAAAAGGGCTCTTTTCATGTTTCAAGGAAAAATCTTCAACAGTACCTTGGTGTTCCAAAATTTATACCCGAAATGGACCAGGAGGAGAGCCAGATAGGTCTTTCTACCGGTCTTGCGTGGACACAGGTTGGAGGAGAAGTTCTTTATGTCGAGGCCTCATTGTTCGCAGGTAAAGGAGAATTAATAATAACCGGGCAGCTTGGCGAAGTGATGCAAGAATCAGCAAGGGCTGCTGTAAGCTATGCGAGAGCTAATCTTTCGCTTTTTGGTTTGGAAGAGAATATTTTCGAAAATACAGATGTTCATATACATGTTCCGGCAGGAGCAATCCCAAAAGACGGCCCGTCTGCCGGTATTGCAATGGCAACAGCTCTTATTTCGGCTCTTATAAATAAGCCTGTAAATAAATTTGTAGCAATGACCGGTGAGATTACGCTAAGAGGTAGAGTCCTTCCTGTTGGCGGACTTAAGGAAAAAGCTCTTGGAGCCCTTAGAGCGAGAATAAAAACAATAATTATACCTGAAAAAAATATTAAAGATCTCAAGGAGATACCGCAGAATGTAAAACGCAAAATCAAATTCATTCCTGTTAAACAAATGAGTGAGGTTCTCCCGTTAGCAGTAGATAACTTTGACCCAAAAGAGATAAATAAGGGATCAGGAATCAGGGTTCAGGGATCGGGAGTCAGGAAAAAGATTAAAGATGGTTGACGGTTCATGGTTAGAAGCGAATTATGAAAATACTTGCTGTTGATACATCTGCTAAATCTTGCAGCGTGGCGATTGTTCATAATAATAATCTTCTTGGTGAGATTTTTAATGAAAAACAGGAGACTCATTCAAAGCATCTTATGACAATGATAAAAGAGGTATTTGAGATTTCCGGGTTAAATCCGCATGATATGGATGGGTTTTCTGTTACGAAAGGGCCGGGAAGCTTTACAGGACTTAGAATAGGGATAAGTTCTATAAAGGGTATTGCTGAAGCAACCGGAAAACATGTGGCCGGCATATCAACTCTTGATGCGCTCGCAGCGCAGTTGCCGGAAACTCCTTATCTGATCTGTATTTTAATGGATGCGCGTAAAGGCGAAATTTATTCTTCACGCTACAGATTTATAAATGGAATTTTAACAAAAGAAACACCGGAAGAGAACCTTATTCCGGAAACAGCAATAGAAAACATAAATGAACCTTGCCTTTTTATCGGTGACGGAACCAAACTGTATAGAAATATTATTGAAAATACACTTAACAGGCCGGTTTATTTTTTGCCTGATGAATTTAATATTGTTAGAGCTTCAACAGTAGCCTTTTTGGGTATTAAAAAATTTCAGAACCGTGATTTTGAAGATGCCGGATTAATTGTTCCGCATTATATTAGAAAATCTGATATTAAATAATATGTTTTTGGAGGAGTGGATGGATTATAAAAAAACATTAAATCTTCCTGTTACCGAATTTGCCATGAAAGCCGATCTGGCAAAACGGGAGCCCCTAATACTAAAGGAATGGGAAGATATTGATTTATATAACAAGATAAGAACAGCCTCGAAAGATCGGGAACTGTTTATTTTACATGACGGCCCTCCCTATGCAAACGGAAATATTCACATTGGAACCGCATTAAACAAAATATTAAAAGATATTATCGTTCGCAGCATGCAGATGGCAGATCATAATGCCGTATATGTTCCAGGTTGGGATTGCCATGGACTTCCTATAGAGCACAATGTCGATAAGGAACTTGGGCCGGAAGGCAAGAAATATTCACAGGCGCAAATAAGAAAACTTTGCAGGCGGTATGCGGAAAAATATGTCGATATCCAGCGCGAGGAGTTCAAAAGACTGGGTGTTTCGGCTGAATGGGATAATCCATATTTGACGATGGCCTATGAATACGAGGCGATAATTGCAAGAGAATGCATCAAATTCGGTTTGGAAGGAAGCCTGTTTAGAAGCAAAAAACCTATACACTGGTGTTGCAGCTGCAAAACGGCTCTTGCTGAAGCCGAAATAGAATATGAGGATGAAAAATCACCTTCCGTATTTATTAAATTTTTACTTTCAGATGATGCTTCAAAAGAAATTCCCAATCTATCCGGGAAAAAAACATATATAGTTATCTGGACAACCACTCCCTGGACTATTCCTGCTAATCTGGCAGTGGCTTTGCATCCTGATTTCAAATATGTCGCAATAGATACAGGAAACGATGAAGTATTTATCCTTGCTGCCGATCTTGCAGAAACTTGTATGAAAATCTTTGGTGTTTCAAATTATTCGGTTCTTTGTGAAATCAGATCAGATCAGCTTGAGAAAAAGCATTGTTTGCATCCCTTATACAACAGGGATTCACTTATCATACTCGGCAATCACGTTACTCTGGATGCCGGCACCGGTTGTGTTCACACTGCTCCGGGCCACGGGCGTGAAGATTATGAAGTGGGGCTTCACTATGGTCTTGATACTTATTCTCCCGTTGATGATAACGGCTGTTTTACAGATGAAGTTGGATTTTTTAACGGAAAATTTGTCTTTGCTGCAAATAATGATATCGTTTTAAAACTTAAAGATTCAGGTTTTCTTGTTGCTGAGGAAAAGATAACACATTCTTATCCACATTGCTGGCGATGTAAAAAGCCTGTTATTTTCAGGGCAACTCCGCAGTGGTTTATATCAATGGATAAAACAGGGCTTCGCAAAAAATCTCTTGAAGAAATCGACAGGGTAAAATGGGTGCCCAGCTGGGGAAGAGAAAGAATTTACGGAATGATTGAAAACAGACCGGACTGGTGTGTTTCAAGACAGCGTGCTTGGGGTGTTCCCATAGCTGTTTTCTTATGTAAAAAATGCGACGCTCTTCTTATCAGCAATGAAATTTCCGATCACCTGTTTGAGCTTTTCGAAAAACATGGCGCAGATATATGGTTTGAAAAAGATGCGGCAGAACTTATCCCGGAGGGGAGTGTTTGCAGTAAATGCGGAAACAATGCTTTTGAAAAAGAGACAGACATCCTTGATGTATGGTTTGACTCGGGTGTAAGCCATGCTGCCGTACTTGAAAAACGCCCATATCTTAAATGGCCTGCCGATCTTTACCTCGAAGGAAGCGATCAGCACAGGGGATGGTTTCATAGCTCTCTTTTAACTGCTGTCGGCACAAGGGGCAAAGCACCATACAAATCGGTATTAACCCATGGATTTGTTGTTGATGCAGATGGGAAAAAGATGTCAAAATCTCTCGGTAATGTAATTGCTCCAAAAAAAGTTATAGATAAATACGGGGCTGAAATATTAAGGCTCTGGGTTTCCGCTTCAGACTACAGAGATGATATACGAATTTCAGATAATATACTCAAACAGTTAAGCGATGCCTACAGAAGAATAAGAAATACATGCAGGTTTATGCTTGGAAATTTATATGATTTTAATCCTGAAAAGGACAATATTGCATACGTTTTAATGCCTGAAATTGACAGGTTTGCACTTTTCAAACTTTCCGAACTGATAGAAAAGTCGGTCAGGGCATATGATTTTTTTGAATTTCATACAATATATCACGGACTATATAATTATTGCACAACAGACCTGTCCGCTTTTTATCTAGATATTTTAAAAGACAGGCTTTATACATCATTTTCCGAATCGCTCGAGCGAAGAAGCGCACAAGCCGTTATGTATTTAATACTTGATTCTATCACAAGAATTATGGCTCCTATTCTTCCTTTTACTTCCGAAGATATATGGAAAGCCATGCCCGTATGCAAAGGCAAAAAAGAAAGCGTTCATCTTGCCCTCTTGCCTTCTGTTTCTGAGGAATGGAAAGACGCGGCTCTTGCGCAGAGGTGGAAGAAAATAATCGAAGTGCGGGGAGAAGTTACTAAAGTGCTTGAAGAATCGAGAGCTAAAAAAGTAATCGGACATTCGCTGGATGCTTCTGTCAAAATATCCGCAAAAAAAGATTTATATGAACTTCTTAATTTATATTCTGAAGATTTAAAAACCATTTTTATTACTTCGGATGTATCCCTGATAAAAAACGGGAAATTTGATAATGCTATAGAAAGCCGCGAGATAGAAGGGCTTTATATTTCAGCAGAACCTGCTCCTGGAAAAAAGTGTGAAAGATGCTGGATTTACGATCTTTCTGTAGGAGAAAACAACAATGAACCGGGTATTTGCACAAGGTGCAATGAAGTACTAAAGCAGATAGCAAATGGCAAATGAGGAAAGATTGTTTGTAAATAAATACTTAAAACTTATACTTATTGCCGGACTTGTGCTTTTTCTTGATCAGGCAACAAAGATCATTATATTAAAATATATGCCGCTTTATCATTCTGTATCAATTTTACCCGGTTTTTTCAATCTTACCCATATTCATAATCCTGGCGGGGCATTCGGGTTTCTTGCCGGTCAAAGTCCTGTAGTAAGAAAATTGATTTTTGTTTTTATTTCATTTCTTGCATTATGCCTTATTTTCTATTTTTACAGGATTACACCACAAAACTATTCTATGTTAGCAACTTCTCTTGCCCTGATCTTTGGGGGAGCGGCAGGAAATATGACGGATAGAATCCGTTTTGGGAAAGTTGTTGATTTTCTGGATTTCTATATAGGAAATATGCACTGGCCTGCTTTCAATATAGCTGACAGTGCCATTACCATTGGGATGTGTATATTGTTGTTTCATATTCTGTTTAAAAAAATGCCCGGCTGATTAAACCGTTCAAACCGTTTAAGCAGTTCGAACAGCTCAAACCGTTCAAACGGCTCAAACGGTTCGAAAAGGAGATAATATGTATCCGATTCTATTTAAAATTGGCCAGTTATCAATATATACTTATGGTTTTTTCATCGCTTTGGGCTTTCTGGCCGGAATATATTTTGCCGTAAAAGAAGCAAAAAGAGTGGGTGAAGATTCTGATATGATAATGGACCTTTGCTTTTATATTCTTGTTTCAGCAATTATCGGTTCACGTCTGTTTTATGTTGCTACAAATCTTAGGATGTTTCTTGATAATCCGGTTGAAATTTTCAGAATATGGAATGGAGGACTTGTTTTTTACGGAGGATTTATCGCAGCTTTTATTATAGGAGTTATATATATGAAGGCAAAAAAGATCCCTGTGATGAAAACAACGGATATCCTTGCGCCTTCAATTTCTCTTGCGCATTTTTTCGGGAGAATAGGTTGCTTTTTTGCCGGTTGCTGTTATGGAAAATATTGTGATCTTCCCTGGGCTGTCACTTTTACCAATCCGGATTCCCTAGCTCCCACAGGCATTCCGCTTCATCCTACACAACTTTATTCAGCTATAAACAATCTGATTATTTTTTTGTTTCTGTTGTTTTTCCGCAAACACAAACGATTTGACGGTCAGGTTTTCTGGCTGTACGTACTTATATATGGAACAACAAGGTCTATAATAGAAACCTTCAGAGCCGATTTCAGAGGGGGTTTTGTTTTTTACATATTTTCTGTTTCGCAGGTTGTGGGTATAATTGCAGCTATAATTTCAGTTATAATGCTTTTTGTTCTTAGCAAACGCACTAAAGAAAAACAATAACAGGTTCAACGGTTCAAGGTTCAGTGGTTATAAATACATTTAAATCTTGAACCGTTGAACCTCTGAACCCTGAACCCCTTTATTTATATGCCTGAAATAAATTATAAAGAACTAAAAGATCATATCAAAGAAGCAAATAAAAACGGTTTTTCTCCGATATACTTAATCCACGGCGAAGAGTTTTTGTGTAAAACCGTATTTGAAGAGCTTTTAAATGCATTGCTTTCACAATCTTCATCAGACCCTTCTTTACTATCTGAAAGCCTTAATTACGATGTAATAGACGGGGCAAATGAAAATATATTTGACGCTGTAGAACGTGTTAATACCTTTTCTTTTATTCCCGGAAGAAAAGTTATTGCTTTTACAGACTCAGGTTTATTTCATTCGAAAGAAAGTCATTTGAGTCTTATTGAAAAAGCGAAAGAATACCATGAAAGAAAAGATATGAGCAAAGCCTCAAAGTTTTTTTTGAACAGCATGTCTTTACTCGGACTTTCTTTTGATGATGTGGATAAAACAAACAGAAGCAAATCACTTAAAATTGATGCTATCGAATCAGACAATTCATGGATTGATGATATCATCTCATATTGTCTTGAAAATAATATCAGTGTTTCCGGATCGCCGGACAGCACATCTTTTTTTCTTGCGTCTATTGACAAAAGTTTCCCTGAAGGAAACCACATGGTAATTACTGCAAATCTTGTAGATAAAAGGTTAAATATTTATAAGGGTCTGAATAATAAAGGAATTATAGTCGATTGTCAGGTTCCGAAAGGTGATTCTAAAAACGAGAAAAGCGCCAGGGAAAATATTATCCGTGAAAGTATGCATGAAATGCTTACAAAAAGCGGCAAGACAATAAATAATGACGCATATCAAGCAATGTATGAAAAAACCGGATTCGATTTGCGCACTTTTTTAAACAATCTCGAAAAGCTGATAAATTATACGGATAAAAGAAAAGAGATAACTGTTGAAGATGTTGAATCAGTCTTAAAGAGAACCAAACTGGATCCGATCTATGAATTAACAAATGCCGTAGCCGGCAGAAATACTGCGGATTCTCTGTTTTACCTCGATTCTCTTCTTTATTCCGGAATTCATCCTCTTCAGGCGCTGTCTGCAATTATAAACCAGATCAGAAAAATTATCTGTATAAAAGGATTTACGAATAGTTCCTACAGCAAATTCTGGGAAGCCGGTTTTTCGTATCCGCATTTTATTTCTGTTACCATACCGGCTATAGACAAGTATGAAGAAGCATTGTTAAATCATATCGAATGCCGGGATAGATCCTTATCGGACGAACAATACGATGAAACTGAACAGGATCAGAAGAAAAAAGCTGCAAAAAAGAAAAGCAGACCCGTAACCGATCTTTTAATTGCGAAAAATTCAAAAAGCCCTTATCCTGTATGGGAGCTAATTAAAAAATCGGAAAACTTCAGTATGGATGAACTTCTTTTTGCATTTGAATGTCTCAAAAAGGCCGATCTGCATCTGAAATCATCCGGACAGGATCCCAAAACAGTGCTTGAATATGTTATATTAAATATTTGCCGTAGATCACTTAGTGTCAAATAATTCGAATAAGCAGGGTGAGATATAATGCCAAAAACCAAAATTGTTTGCACAATAGGACCATCAAGCGAGTCTCCTGAAGTGTTAAAAGAACTTATTTTAAACGGAATGAATGTTGCCAGGTTGAATTTTTCACATGGTTCTCATGAAGAACATCTTCAAAAAATGAATGA
>DYJH01000127.1 GCA_020723255.1 Desulfonema limicola
TTTCTTCCATATATAACCCCGAAGCAACGCACCGGGGTCATTTGCTAAACTGTTACCTCCCCCAAAAAGAATGAACAGTCCCGCTTCCTGAAACGATACTTCCGGAACTTCGAGAGCATCTTGAAACATTAAAAGAGCTTCATAAAAAAGATATTGCAAAAAAATATGCCGGAGTGTTTTTAGTAAATGCACTGGAGCAAAAATATAAAAAAGCAGCCAAGGATTTTATCTGGCAGTGGTTTTTTCCGGCAATACAATTGACCTATGAACAAAAGAGCGGGAAATACAGGCGATATCATCTTCATGAAACTCTTGTGCAAAAGGCGATAAAAAAAGCAGTAGACAAATCAAGGATTACAAAACGTGCGAGCGCTCACACCTTCCGGCACAGTTTTGCAAGTCATTTATTACAGGCAAACTATGATATCAGAACGATTCAGGAACTGCTTGGCCATAGTGATGTCCGGACTACTATGATTTATACACATACCATCAAAAGTACTACCCTGAAAGAGGCTAAAAGTCCGCTCGATTTCTGATGATATAGCTGGATTACGGTTGCCTGTTCTTCAAACCGGATTAAGTCTGAAATGACAAAACAGGGTTTTTCCGACTTTTTACAGGTTCAATACAACAATAATGACGCCACCGAATATGTGCAAAATTGAATACATACAATTTTACCCAACACTAAGATGTAATCTTAACAGTCAGTTCTGGAGGAAGTAATTGGGACATTCTATGTTTTTATGCGATTCCATATTATGTCTTCAGACAGGGCGGTTATGTATTGCAGATATCGCATAATCTCTGATCATACATCTTCCCGACTCCATATTCATTTCGTCTCATAAATTTTTCTTTTGAAGGCCCTATAATTTGCATTTCAGGATTTTTTTCAAGAACTTCGTTTGCTATTTTCATTTCTTTTGTACAACCGGTGCTGAATGTAGCATCTTTGCCAACCCATTCAGGAGGCACTTTTCTTCCTATGATCTGAAAGGCTTCAAAAATGTCATCATATGTCTGAAATCTCCATATGTCTATTAAACCGCTTCTCTGGACTAATTCCCACATATACATCAGATCATCGGCATCCATTCCTGTTTCATAATACTCCGAAGGATTAATTATAAATGTCATTGAAAAACGTTCTCTAAGACGCTGGATAAAAACCGACATAATCTTTTTTGCCATTTTTATTTTTCCCGGTATGGAACCTATTATTCCACTGTAAAATATGACAGTCATACCTTTTTTCTTTGCTTCAGACATCTGGTTTATTATTGATTTTGCCTTTTTCTCAAGCTGATCATATGAAAACTTTATTACCGAAGGATGCTTTGGCTTGTAGCTGATATTTACGGAATCATTTTCACCGGCTGAAATATTAAATATATCCTGTGTAAATTGAAAATGCGTGTCAAAAAACCGTCTTTTCTGGTCGTGCCCCCTTGAAATAATGAAATCGACTTCCTTGAAAAAGCGTGCAAAAGTGGTGGATGATAGCAAAAGATTTACGTTTTCATAAATTCCATCAGATATTGCGATAATATCTTTATCGCTTCTGATAATTCTGATCAGCTCATTTTTAACAAGATCGGCATCTTTTATAAAATCAGTCCCTTTAAGATCTTCAGCCAGAGTTCCATCTCCCATAGCATCATAAAATGTGGCCTTTGTAAAAAGCGGGCCTTCTTTAAATACCAGAATTATTTTATGGCCCAGCTTAACCAGATATTTTACTATTGTTATGTCTACAATGGCTTCTCCTGCCTCATCCATCAGCCAAAGAATTTTCTTGCGTAACTCCTGGCCGCCATAACTACTTCTTTTGCACAACAAATCAAAAAGCAGTTCGGTTCCATTTCCTGTAAATTTCCTTTCAAATATCATTAAAAAATCTTCTTCCGTATATCCTGCCGATTTAGCAGATGTCCAAAGAGAACTTTCTACACAAAGAGTAAAAAGCCTTTTTATTTCAAGATAGTCGGCCAGTTTCCTGATATCTGAAATCGTATCCGGAATATCTTTAAGATATGATGGGTTCATAAGGTTTAATGCATTTTGAAAGGATTCCGACTTCAATGAATTTTTTGCTGAATCATTACGAAATACCTTTTCACATAAATAGGGATCCAGTATGTTAGAATGATTAATGAATATCCTCAGCAGCCGTTTTTCAAGACGCGACGGAAGCATAATTGTATCTCTTGTTTCATGCATGAACTTTATTTTTATTAAGGACTTGAGAAAATTATTGTCGTTTTCATCTTCTATTTGTTCATCAACAACATTTAGTATCCTTTCAAGAACGGCATTATACTTTTCATGCACAAAATCCTGATTGTTACGGTTAATTATACTTTCAAACATTTTATCCGAACATGGGTAATAACGTTCTTGTTCTTCCGTATAAACCATAAACCTGACCTGTTCGGGAGTTGCAACCTGATCGGGATATGAATTGTAATCGAGGTGGTTTTCAATAAAGAAAGCGATATACCAGGCATCCTTTTCAGGGTTTTCCCCCTCGGTATAAATAATTTTGGGTCCCGACGGCATCTTTGCCGGGTCATTTTGAAGGAATTCCATTAATCGTCTCCTAAGTTAAAAGGATAATAAAATCTGAGCAAACTTGACAAATGACATGAAAGGAAGAAAATCGGAGTGTAAAGTGGTTTGTAAAAAAAGAATCTCCATACTGGTATTTAAGCGAAGTTTATAAATTTTTATTTAGTTAGACTCATTGAAAAACAAAATTATCGACAATATTGACAAGAGCAAAGGCTATAGCTCTTTTAACAAGAACCTCATTTTTGCGGAACCGATTTCTATAACATCAAAATCTTTAAGTTTGATAGATTCACTTATGGAAGTTCCGTTAACCTTTGGTTTTGACCCGCTCTCATGACTTAAGAAAAAGCCGCTAGGCCTTTTGCTTATTGTGGTTGAAACCTGGCCCACCAAAAATCCGCTTACCACTATATCATTTGTTGATGCTTTTCCTATCTTTAAGAGTTTTTTTGATATTTCTACCTCTCCTGTACCGCCTGATATAAAAGATAAAACTGCAGCGGGTTCACTTATCTGAATTTTAGCAGCAGGAAGTGAAGCGGCATTTGGAGTGCTCTTGGCTAGCATGGATTTGTAAGCATCCGTATCCATTACCATAGTCTGATCCATATCTTCCTGGTGAGCAATTTCTGGTCTGGTTTCGTTATCTTTATATTTAAAAACAAGACTATGTTTACCGATTGTAACAACATCTCCATGTTGAAGCCAGTGTGAGCTTACATATTGTTCATTAACAAAAGAGCCGTTTTTGCTTTGAAGATCGGTAAGCAAAAAACCATCGCCAACCGAATCTATCTTGGCATGGTGCCCGGATACTGCGAGATTGTCGATAATAATATTGTTATCTTCCCGCCTTCCGATATTAAGAGATTTGTCTTTTTCAAGAACGTATTCGGAAATAACATTATCTTTGAATTTGAGTGTAAGTGTCGGCATTGAAATACCTCATTTATAAAGGTTAGTAAATATAAAGCTATTTAAAATGTTTCTTAGTTTTGACATTAATCCTTTCAAAAGGCTGTTTTGATTTTTTTTGTCTTTAACCTTTAATACAATAACGGTTATGTTATCGTTGCCTCCGCGCTCATTTGCAAGATCAACAAGCGTCCTGCATGCCCTCTGAGGGTTTTCTTTTTTGACAGTTTGAAATATCTCTTCAGGCGAAACATTATCTGATAACCCATCGGAGCTTAATACTATTATATCTCCTTTAAAGAATGGAGTTTCGCATATATCAGGCTTTATAGTTTCTCCGATGCCGACAGCCTGTGTTAGCATGTGCTTGAAATGATGTTCAAGCATTTTTGCCCTTTGAGGATTAATAGCCATCTGCTCTGCTAATACAGTATGGGATACGGACAGAAGTTCTATGCTGTCATTATGTATAAGATAAATAGGGCTGTCGCCAACATTTGTTGCAATAAGATTTTCTTCTGTAAAAAGAACCGCTGAAACAGTTGATCCCATCTCCTCATAGCATTCATTGCTTTTAGATAAATTATAAATACCATTATTGGCAAGATGTATGCTTGATAAAAGTCGGTTAGCTTCTTTTGAAAGAGAGGCATCCGAATCTTTAAGCTCTTCTACATCAATATTGCTATCTGTGAATCGTTTCATATAATCACGGATAGTTTCGACGACAATATTGCTGGCTATTTCACCGGCATTATGTCCTCCCATGCCATCAGCGACTACAAAAAGATTCATTGTATTGTCGATATATATGGCGTCTTCATTATTTTTTCTTTTCTTTCCGACATCACTGATACCAGTTGATTCAACAACTACCATGTAAGCTATGTTCCTAAGTACATTAATACAAAAGAAAAGGTATGACCGGTCTTCGAATGTTATATAGCGTTTGCCGGAATAATTTTCCTGCCACAAAAAAGAATAAGTTTGCTCACTGCACAGAATGTTTAATAATTTAATAAACGGAACGCAGTCAAAATAAATGGCAAGCACTGTAAATCTGATTTTTTCCCTTATATAATAAAAAGTTGTTGAGGTCAAGTGAAAGTATCACAATCAAACATTGCTTTTGGATTTCATTTTGGCAATAGCCGCATCGATGTTTTTGGCGATTTTTCTGAGTTCCGATGACATCTGCGATATATGCTGATAACGTTTTTCACGGTCTTTTTCTAAAGCCTTGTCAATTATTGTTACAAGGGGTTTTAATATTTTGGGGTTGATCTGTTTCGGGTCTGGATGTCTTACATTCATTATCTGATTCATCAGTGCAGCCGGGCTTTCGCCAACAAAAGGGAGTTGGCCTGTTAAAAGCTGAAAAAGCACCGTACCTAAAGAAAAAATATCGGATCTTCCATCCACTTTCTCTCCAGAAAACTGTTCCGGTGACATATAATACGGGGTGCCCTTTACCACACCTGTTTGGGTTTGTGAAGTAGCAGTTATTCTTGCGATTCCGAAATCTGTTATTTTAACAACTCCATCTTTTAAAAGCATTATGTTTGCAGGTTTAACATCACGGTGAACGACCCCCTTCCGGTGGGCATAATCAAGGCCGTCGGCAATCCTTGCTATATAATCAATTACCTTTGTAATAGGAAGAAGATTTTCCTTTCGGGTATATTTATCAAGATTTTCACCTTCAAGATATTCCATAGCTATGTATGCAAGGTTTTGATCATCACCCGCATCATAAATAGTTACAATGTTCGGATGGGATAGAGTTCCGGCGCTTTCAGCTTCCCTGAAAAAATTCTCTTTCATCTTTTTTATTTCTTCCGGAGTATTTTCTTCTTCATTAAATAGAAAGGTTTTTATTGCCGTTGTCCGGTTTATCCTGGGGTCCAGCCCCAGATAAACGATTCCCATCGCTCCTTTACCAAGCTGTTTTTGAATCTCGTATCTTCCAAGAGTTGGTTTTGTGCCTGTAGCTGTCGAAAGAAAACCGCCTGAAGAAGGATATGCTCCGAACATTCCGTCTCCAAAGACTAAGGTATTACTAGCCCTTATGAGCTTCTTTTTTCTTTCAGAAACATCTTTAAATTTGCTGTCATGTTCTTCTATATATTGATATACCGATGCGGCTTTGTTAAGCTGTCTTTTTCTTTCATAATCAAGGGCCAGATTGTAAAGAATATCTTTCATCTGATCATCAACAGGGACTCTCCGGAATTTATCAAAAGCCATGTCAAGCATGCCCTGACCCTGGAAAGAGAGCCCGAGCATCCGGTTTGTTTCAGCTGATTCCACTTCTATTTTTTCTTTTTTTGTTTCAGTTACAAAATATTTAAGGCTTATAACGCCTATATAACCGATAGCCAGCTCAAGAACAGGATAGACAACGCGTACCCAGTATCCTTTTGAAGCAAACAGGAAAGCCGAACTTCCTATGAACAGGGTTATCATAACAATGAAAGCGGCGCCTGCTGTTTTTGCTTTTAACTTTGAAAAAACGAATGTGATAATAAGGCCTACTATAAGTATGACAACCAGTTCAGCTATAGGGGTCCAGTATGGCTGTTGAATGAATTTGTTGTTAAGCAACGTCCAGATAATATTAGCGGAAAATTCACCTACCGATAAAGCAGGATCGGTTGGCGTGCTTATAGGGTTCATTATTCCAGCAGCTGATGCACTTACAAGGACAAGTTTGTTTTTAAAAACAATTGGTTTAATTTTGTCATTTACAACATCAAAGAAGGAATATTTTTTATAAGACCCGCGTTGCCCTTGAAAACTAATAAAAATTTCGGAGGCAAAAGTTGTAGGTATTTTAATAGCGCCTAAGGAAACGTTTGAACCCAACTCGGCTGAAAGTTTTTCCCTGGGAATGTTAAGATAGACTGATGCAAGTTTTAAAGTGTATGATGGAAAATACTGTCCATGATATTCATAAACAAGGCGCTCTCTTCTGGCAATGCCGTCTATATCGTTTCCAAAATTAATATGGCCTATGCCTGCCGAAGCCATAAGGAATGAAGGTATGGGAAGTATTATTTCATCAGCGCGGTAGTAGTGTGCGCCGGCAGGACTTCTTATTTTCTGTATCGAATAATCCGTCAGAAAATCATCGGTTTTTTGTGTCTCACTACCTGTACCTGGAGTATCTTTAAAATATATGGGCAGAACCGTTTTGCCGGATTCTCTTATTGCATCTGCGAGTTTTTTGTCATTGTCAAGTTTTTCTCTGGTTTCATTCAGGGCATTAAGATACAGATTAAAATTTTCTCCGGTATTTTTTGAAAACGTTGTTGTAAAAAGTTCTTCCAGATCTTTAGCCGTTTTCAAGCCTGTGCTTTCTTCAGGTTCGCTTAGTACAAGATTTAGCCCTATGACTTTAGGATTTCCAGAATTTATCTTTCTGATGACATCAGCAAGAATATCACGCGGCCAGGGCCAGCGTCCAATTTTTTCAATTGAATCATCATCTATGTCAACTATAACTATTTCGCTTGATGCCTCAGGGTCTGCTCTTAATCCCATCATTGCATCATATAGTTTATATTCAAGTATATCAAGAAAGTCAGCGCGGAATAAGCCTATATATAAAAAAAGGACGGTAATGCTTATCCCCATAATAAGCGCAGGATTTTTTTTGAATATGCTCATTGCGATTTGCCCCTGATTTTTATAATGTGTTTCTATGCAGTATTGCTATATTTTGCCGGATCTGTAAAGCCTGCCTCTTCAAAGCCTTTTTTCCGTAAAAGACAGCTATCGCACAGCCCGCATGCAAAGCCGCCCTTGTCAGGGTCATAACAACTGTGAGTAAGCGAATAGTCAACTCCAAGCTCGATTCCTTTATTGATAATTTGAGACTTTGTCATTTTAATTAATGGGGTTTGAATTTTAATACGGATTTTGCCTTCGACTCCGGTTTTTGTTGCAAGATTAGCCATATGTTCAAATGCACTGATATATTCCGGCCTGCAATCGGGATAGCCGCTGAAATCAATTGCATTAACCCCTATAAATATATCAAAAGATTTAATTACTTCAGACCAGGCAAGCGCATGGGCTAAAAAAATAGTGTTTCTTGCTGGAACATATGTTATAGGTATTCCTTTTTTTATCGAATTTAAAGATCTTGCTTTAGGCACCTGGATATCATCTGTTAAAGCCGACCCGCCGATTTTGTTTAGATCTATATTTATCACAAGGTGCTTCTTTACTTTAAATACTTCAGCTACATTTTTTGCCGCATTCAGTTCGTATGAATGGCGTTGACCGTAAAAAAAACTCATGCTGTATAATTCAAAACCTTCATGTTTTGCAATAGCCATAACGGTTGTCGAATCAAGACCCCCGCTTAATAGTATGATGGCTTTTTTCCGCATTGTATTTCCTTTAGCTATACTACATTATTATCATGTCTGTAAGTTATACGCCTCTTATTTTGCCGGGCCAGATTATTTTGTGTAATTGAAGGTGAAAGCGAACTGTTAAGTTGTCTTTAAGTATCCACTGCGCCAGATCTGATAATTTTAGTTTATTAATGATCGGAGAAAAAAGGATATTTTCCCGAAAAAAAGATTCAGGAATTTGTTTTGCGATTTTTTTTGCAAATTCATAATCATTTCTACTTCCGATAACAAATTTGACCTGGTCTTTTTTGTTAAGTTTGTTTAAATTATTCAGATTGTTTTTTTCGGACTCTCCGCTTGACGGGCATTTTATATCAAGAATTCTTACGCATCGTTTATCTATATTGCTTATATCAATGCTTCCGTTAGTTTCCAGCAATACAGTAAATTTATCATCAAGCAGTTTTTTAATTAATACCGGTGTTTCCTCCTGTACCAGAGGCTCTCCACCGGTAATTTCAACCAAAGAGCAGCCAATGCCTGAAATTTTATTTACAAGTTTTTCTATTTCAATTTTACTGCCTTCGCTGTATGCATATTGTGTATCACAGTAGGTGCATCTTAAGTTGCAGCCAGTTAGTCTTATAAAAATGCAGGGCAAGCCATTATATAAGGATTCACCCTGTAAGCTGTAAAAGATTTCATTAATTAATAATGACATATCGCCAAACCTGATGTATTTGTAAAATAAAGGTAGGAATCGGAATATATATTTTCGAAATTTATGACAAAGATAGATAGTATTTTGAAGATATTGTTTCTGTATATAATATAAATCAGCTTTAAAGATAAACAAGGGCAACCACATGAGTTGCCCCTGTTTTGTTGCTCTATGCTTTTTCTTCTTCAGAAATACTTTCTGCCATATGTTTATAAATATTATACCGTTCGTTATATTCTTTTTCTATCTTCTGGCGAAGTCTTTTTGATTCTTCGGGGAATTGTTTCTCAAGTGATGCATATCTGTTCTCACCTGACAGGAATTGCTGTAAAGTGCCGTCCGGAGCTTTCGATTCAAAAATAAAAGGATTTTTTCCTTCTTCCGCAAGAAGAGGATTATATCTGTAAAGCGGCCAGTAGCCTGATGTAACAGCCAGATTTTGTTCTTCCTGTGTTTTACCCATGCCTTTTTTAATTCCCTGGTTAATGCAAGGAGCATAGCATATTATCACAGAGGGCCCGGGATATTGATCAGCTTCGATGAAAGCCTTAAGTGTCTGCTGCTTGCTGGCGCCCATTGCAACTGAAGCCACATAAACATAGCCGTATGTCATGGCGATCCTGCCGAGATCTTTTTTCCCTATTTTTTTCCCTGATGCGGCAAATTTGGCAACTGACCCGACAGGTGTAGCTTTTGAAGACTGGCCGCCAGTGTTCGAATAAACCTCGGTATCAAGCACAAGAATATTAACGTCTTCTCCGGAAGCTATAACATGGTCAAGGCCGCCGAAGCCTATATCGTATGCCCATCCGTCACCGCCAAAAGCCCAGATCGATTTTTTTACAAAAAGATCCGACATTGAGAGTATTTCATACAAAAGAGGAATTCTCTTTGTTTGGGCAAGAAGCTGTTTAAGCTGATCGCTATAATTTTTTGAAATTTGAGGATCATTCATACCTTCAAGCCAGCCTGCCATAGCAGCTTTAATTTCATCCGATATCTTATCGACGGAGACGGCTTCTTTTATCAGATCTGCAAGTTTATTGCGGCGCTGAATTACGCCAAGAGATATCCCATATCCGAATTCTGCCGCATCTTCAAAAAGAGAATTTCCCCAGGCAGGGCCATGTCCGTTCTTATCCACACAATATGGGGTCGAAGGAGCCGAGGCGCCCCATATGGAAGAACACCCCGTTGCATTGGCTATAATCATTCTTTCACCAAAAAGCTGTGTTAAGACCTTAACGTAGGGAGTTTCCCCGCATCCTGCACAAGCGCCTGAAAATTCCATAAGAGGTTTTTGGAACTGGCTTCCTTTCACTGATTCTCTTGAAAAGATCTTGTCTTTAAAGGAAACAGTCAGGGAAAATTTATGGTTGGGAACCTGATTGGAAACTTGCGTTTCAATAGGCTTCATTACAAGAGCTTTTTTCTTTGACGGGCATATATCCTCACAGTTTCCGCAGCCCTGGCAGTCTAAAGCATTGACCTGAATTCTGAATTGATGACCTTTAAGCTCCTTTCCAACAGCCGGTTTTGTTTCAAAAGATGCAGGCGCATTTTTGAGCTCATCGTCTGTTGCAAGAATAGGAATAATAGCTGCGTGCGGGCAAACAAACGAACACTGATTGCACTGGATACAGTTTTCCGCTATCCATTCCGGAACATTGATGGCGACACCGCGCTTTTCATATTGCGATGTGGCAACAGGAAAAATTCCGTCAGGTTCAAAAACGCTTACCGGCAGATTATCGCCCTGCTGGGCAAGCATGGGACGCATAACTTTTTCAAGAAATTCATGTTTATCCGAACTTGCTCCGGTTTCTAAGCCGGCATTTTTCCATGATTCCTGATAGTTGATCTCAACAAGATTTGCCAGGGTCTGATCAACCGCATCGATGTTCATTTTTACGACTTTTTCACCCTTTTTTCCGTAAACTTTATTTATTTCTTCTTTTAACAGGGAAATGGCTTTTTCAAAGGGTATTACATTTGCCAGTTTGAAAAATGCCGTCTGCATGATCATGTTAATCATTACGCCAAGTCCGACCGCTTTTGCAATTTTAACGGCGTCAACATTATAAAATTTTAATTTCTTTGAAGCGATTGTTCTTTTCATTTCGGCAGGGATGTGTTCTTCCATCTCCTGTAAAGACCAGGGTGAATTTAAAAGAAAGGTCCCGCCCTGTTTTATGCCTTCAAGAATATCATACAGTGCAACGTAATTTGCCTTGTGACATGCGATGAAATCAGCGCTACTGACAAGGTTCGTGGATTGTATGGGTTTTTTACCGAACCGAAGATGAGATACTGTTATGCCTCCTGATTTTTTTGAATCATAGGCAAAATAGCCCTGAGCGAATAAGTCGGTATTATCTCCTATAATTTTAATGGCGGATTTATTTGCTCCAACCGTTCCGTCGGAACCAAGACCCCAGAATTTGCACTGTACTGTTCCTTCCGGTGTGGTTTCCACATCATTTTCTACTTCAAGGGAAGTATGAGTTACATCGTCTGTTATTCCCACAGTAAAATGATTTTTCGGGCCTACCGACTTCATGTTGTCAAAAACGGCTTTTGCCATTGCAGGAGTGAAATCTTTTGAGCCCAGGCCGTAACGCCCGCCTACTATAACCGGCATCTCATTTCTTTCCATAAAAGCTGTGCAGACGTCAATATAAAGAGGATCCCCGATGGCTCCCGGCTCTTTTGTTCTGTCAAGCACGGTTATTCGAGTTGCCGAGGCAGGAAGAGCCGAAAGAAATGCATCAATTACAAAAGGTCTGTATAGGCGAACCTTGACAAGCCCGACTCTTTCTCCATTCTCATTAAGTCTGTTTACAACTTCCTCGATGACTTCGCAGGAAGAACCCATTGCAATGACAACTCTTTCGGCTTCCGGGTCTCCGATATAGTCAAAAAGCCTGTAACACCGGCCTGTAAGCTCTCCGACTTTTTTCATATAGTGCTTTACTATTTCCGGTATCGCAAGATAATAAGAATTGGCGGCTTCCCTGCCCTGAAAATATATGTCAGGATTCTGTGCCGTACCCCGGATAGTCGGGTGTTCAGGATTCATAGATCTTTTGCGGAAAGCGGATATGGCGTCATAGTCGACAAGAGATGCCATCGACTCATAATCGATCAATTCGATTTTCTGGATTTCATGCGAAGTTCGGAATCCGTCAAAAAAATGAAGAAACGGAACTCTGCCTTTAATCGAAGACAGATGCGATACAAGGGCAAGATCCATAACTTCCTGAACGGAATTGGAGCACAAAAGAGCAAAACCTGTCTGACGGACAGCCATCACATCGGCATGGTCGCCGAAAATTGAAAGCGCATGAGCGGCGATTGCTCTGGCGCTTACATGAAATACTCCCGGTAAAAGTTCTCCTGAAATTTTATACATATTGGGAATCATAAGAAGCAAACCCTGGGATGCGGTAAAGGTAGTAGTAAGAGCGCCCGCAGCAAGCGCACCATGAACTGCGCCGGCCGCACCTGCTTCGGATTGCATCTGTTTAACATTTAATATCTGCCCGAAAATGTTTTTGCGCCCTTCCGCGGCCCATTCATCCGCTGTTTCACCCATTGGCGTTGAAGGGGTAATAGGATATATTGCGGCAACATCACTCATGGCATAAGCCACATGTGCTGCTGCTGTATTCCCATCGATAGTTTTCATTTTTCTTGCCATATAATCAACTCCTTATATAAAATCTTTCATAATAATATCATTATTTGTGTATAATTATGCCATAAGGACCTATTTGTAAAGAAAAGATTTATACCCAAGATCCGCTATTAGCAGTAATTTTCA
>DYJH01000128.1 GCA_020723255.1 Desulfonema limicola
GAAATCTTAATGTATATAAGAGCCATCAAAAGATATCTCCCTTCGGTCGATATGACACCGAAATTATGAAATGGAGTACTAATTGAGAGGGTTGGTGTGTACCGTCATATATCGTAATAAAGCATAAATTCATGCGGATGCGGGCGAAGTTTAACAGGATTAATTTCGTTCTTTATTTTATATTCAATCCAGGTATCTATTACATCCTGAGTGAAAACACTACCTTTCATTAAAAAGTCCATATCTGCCTTCAATGCATTTAACGCCTCATCCAGAGAGCCAGGAGCTGTGGGAATATTTATAAGCTCTTCCGGCGGAAGATCATAAATATTCTTGTCGAGAGGATCACCCGGATGGATCTTGTTTTCTATTCCATCTATAACAGCCATCAGGATTGCTGAAAAAGCAAGGTAGCCGTTGCAGGACGGATCAGGAGTTCTGAATTCAATCCGTTTTGCTTTTGGAGACGACGAATACATAGGAATACGGATGGCTGCGCTTCTGTTTCTGCTTGAATATGCAAGATTAACAGGTGCTTCAAATCCGGGAACAAGTCTTTTATAAGAATTTGTTGTAGGATTGGTAAATGCGCAAAGAGCCTTGCAATGTTTCAGAATTCCGCCTATGGCATAAAGCGTCTCCTGGGATACGCCGGCATATTTATCACCTGCAAAAAGCGTATTACCGTCTTTCCATATGCTGACATGAACATGCATTCCGGAGCCATTATCCTCAAAAAGCGGTTTTGGCATGAATGTAACTGTGTGGCCGTTTCTGTAAGCCACATTTTTCAGTACATATTTAAACCACATTAACTGGTCCCCCATTGCGACAAGCGGTTTAAACCGCATATCTATCTCAGCCTGTCCTGCTGTGGCAACTTCATGATGCTGGCACTCCATATCTATTCCCAGTTCTTCAAGGGTGAGCATCATTTCTGAGCGAAGATCCTGGAATTTATCCATAGGCGGAACCGGGAAGTATGCTTCTTTATGTCTTGGTTTGTATCCTAAATTCGGACATTCTTCCCTGCCAGTATTCCATATAGCTTCTTCGGAATCAATTACATAAAAAGCCTTGTTTCTCTGAGAATCAAACCGTATGTCGTCAAAAATAAAAAATTCAGCTTCGGGGCCAAAAAAAGCTGTATCGCCGATTCCGGTCACTTTAAGATAAGCTTCAGCCTTTTTGGCAATATACCTTGGATCTCGCGAATAAGATTCTCTTGTTAACGGGTCTACTATATTACATATCATGACAAGTGTGGGAACTTCATAAAATGGATCCATTTTAGCTGTTGCCGGGTCGGGCATAACCAGCATATCGCTTGCATTGATTGGCTGCCAGCCTCTTATGCTCGAAGCATCGAATCCGAATCCGTCTTCAAAACTTGACTCGCTCAGTTCTCCAATTGGAACTGTAAAATGCTGCCACAGACCAGGAAAATCGACAAACCGCAAATCTACAACCTTGGCCCCTTTTTCTTTAGCAAAACTTAATACCTCTTTTGGATTCATGTCACATCTCCTTCGATAAGATTTATTTTGTTAATTTAATCTAACTAATATTATGACAATATTAGTTAGATTAATTATATTTCGATATAACAATAAGTTATATACAATTCATTTTATTAAGATACGGAAATAAACAGGGCGCACCAATCATAATGCATAGCCTTTCGCTCATTAAAAATTAGAACCCGTGGGAATGCCGGTTATATGAATGAATCAATAAATAATGATCGTACTATAAAGCGTCCTTTCCCTTTTCCCCTGTTCGAACCCTCACAGCTCCTTCAATAGGAATCACAAAAATCTTCCCGTCTCCTAACTTTCCGGTGTTCGCAGTCTTAATGATTGTATCAACCACATTATTTGCCATCGAGGCTTCAACAACAATTTCTATTTTAATTTTGGGAATAAAATCTACAACATATTCGGCACCGCGATAAATTTCCTTATGTCCCTTCTGCCGGCCGTATCCCTTAACTTCGGAAACAGTCATACCGTGAACCCCGATTTCATTAAGGGCTTCTTTAACGTCATCCAACTTAAAAGGCTTTATGATGGCTTCAATCTTTTTCATATCCCCATATCCTCCATAATCTTTTCTTTAATTACATTGTATATCCAACTTCATTGTGTAAAGTCACATCCAGTCCCTGTATTTCTTCTTCATCCGTAACTCTGAGGCCAACAATATAATCTATTATCCTGACAATAACAATAGTTACTATCACTGAATAGGCAATAGCTGCCGCAACACCGATTGCCTGTATCAAAAGCTGCTTTGGGTTTCCGTAAAAAAGTCCGTCAAAGCCTGCCGGATTAATCAACTTTGATGCGAAAAGACCTGTTCCAAGAGACCCCCATATACCGCCAATTCCGTGTACTGCTACAACATCCAGGGCATCGTCATATCCGAATTTATTTTTCAGCAACATCGCAAAGCAGCAAATAATGCCTGCAACAAAACCTATAAAAATTGCAGAAACCGGTCCCACAAATCCGGCTGCCGGAGTAATTGCTACAAGTCCAGCAACTGCTCCTGAAGCTGCGCCAAGAGTGGTCGGTTTTCCATGATATATCCACTCTGCCACTATCCATGAAACGGCTGCAGCTCCTGCCGACAGATGTGTTGTAACAAGCGCTATGGTAGCAAGCCCTCCTGCTGATAAAGAACTGCCTGCATTAAATCCAAACCATCCGAACCAGAGAATACCGGCTCCTAATACAGTAAAAGGAAGGTTATGAGGCATTATGGCATCCTTTCCCCACCCTTTTCGCTTTCCAATCATTAGTGCTACAACAAGAGCAGCAGCTCCTGAATTTATGTGAATTACTGTTCCACCCGCAAAGTCAAGAGCGCCAAGTTTTCCAAGCCAACCACCTCCCCACACCCAGTGGCAGACCGGCAGGTAAACAAAAGTTGTCCAGAGTGCTGTAAAAATCACAAAAGCAGAAAATTTCATTCTTTCTGCATAGGCGCCTGTTATCAGTGCAGGTGTTATAACTGCAAACATCAATTGAAATGCACAGAATAAAAGATGCGGAATGGTTGAAGAATAGGTTCCTGGAGAAACTCCAACCCCATTTAAAAAAACCCACTCGAAATTGCCAATAAAGCCTTTAATGTCAGGTCCGAAAGCAACGGAATAACCATAAAAAACCCATATTATAGAAACTATGCCTAAACTTATAAAACTTTGCAGAATTATGGAAAGAACATTCTTTGACCGGACAAGCCCTCCGTAAAACAACGCCAGGCCCGGAGTCATAAACATAACAAGCGCTGTTGAGATAAGCATAAAAGCAGTATCGCCTGAATTTATCATAATTAAAACCTCCTTTATGAAGAATTAGTATTATATCACAACAGAGTTCTACAAAACCGGTTTTGTAAGTACCTCTGATATTGCAGCTTTAATTGATGATACATGGTCTTTCGAATCGACCTTTTGCCCATCAAAATCCGTAATATAAAAAACATCAACGACCTGGTCTATTTTTGTTGCAATTTTTGCAAGACGTATATCCATCCCGCACGAAAATATTGCATTTGTAATTCTGTATAAAAGCCCTGGAAAATCATTTGAAAAGACTTCTATAATTGTGAAAAAACTTGAACTGCTGTTATCGACATTTATCTTATGCATCTTACCCTGCAAATTCTGTTTGAGATATGGTTGCTCCGCCATTTTTTCTTTAAGAGCATCTGTAAGATCTAAATGGCCGGAAAGAGCCGATTTAAGATTTTCTCCGGTTTTTTCCCATTTATTTTCTTCGAATATCTGATCGGCCGGTTGTTTAACTATAAAAATATCAAGAGCAAAACCATTTTTCCAGGTATTAATCCTTGCATCAAGTATGTCAAGACCGTTTAAAGTAAAAACTCCTGCCATTTTTGAAAAAAGCCCTGGACGGTCTTTAGCGCAGATAGTAACGCTTCTTATATCTGATTCAAAATGCCTATCTATCTTCCATACAAATTCAGCAGTTCCTATACTTCTGTAAAGCCTATAATGTTCTAAAAGTTCATGGTCGGGTGCAGAAAGAAGATATCTTGGCGGCAATGCTTCAATATGAGTTTCAATATATTGTTCGTCCTTGGTTGAAGAAACAGCCGTTAATAATTTTTTCTTTTTGCTCTCGATAAGCTCTAATGCCTCATGTGATGCCAGCTCCCCTTTTTCCATAAGATTCATAATTTTTAAAAAAAAATCTCTTAATAAGGAAAAAGTCCAGTTGTTCCAAGCCTTGGGCCCGGTTGCTATTGAATCCGCAACGGTAAGCAGATAAAGCATTTTCAATAATTCAGCATCCTTTATTATTCCGGCGCAAAAAACAGCTGTTTCTTCATCATTAATATCTCTTCTGGTAGCTGTTTCTATAAGCAAAAGATGTTCTTTAGTAAGAAATGATACTGTTTCAGTTTTTTCCTGTTTAAATCCCATCCTGATAAGAATCTTTTTGACAACTTCAGCTCCGCGTTCGGAATGCCCCCCACCGGCTTCTCCTTTTCCAATATCATGTAAAAGAGCGGCCCATAAAACCAGTTTTTTGCTTTTCAATTCCTGATATAAATTGCCGCATAACCAGTCTCCGGTCACATCATCCTCAGTGCCAAAACTCTTGATAGTTCGAACGGCCCGCAGGGAATGTCTGTCAACAGGATAAATATGATATTCATCGAACTGGATTCTGTTTACTATCCCCTTTATTTCTGGAATAAACCGCTCAAGAAATCCTGTATTTAACATTTCAGTAAGAACATTGAACGACGCAAGAGGCGCGATCAGAATTCTTTCAAAAGACTTTACAGCATAATCTGAGGATCTGAATTTATCATCGATAAGATATCCGAATTCTTTTATAAGTCTTTTCGCTTCAGCGCTTAACGGGATTTTAAGATTTACGCTTTCTTCAAATATTTTTATCATCAATTCAGGGTCAGCCAGAATCTTTTCGGAAGAACTGAAATTAATCGATCCTCTTTTTGTGACTTCAAGGCCGTTAACTTTTGTATGCTTTAAGATCTTTCTCTTGCGCAACTTTTTTCTGTCATAGCCGAACTCATAGAGAAACATCATAAGCTGTTGTTTTAAAAATTCCATCCTGCCATGAAGTTCCCCTAAAAATCTTTCAACAGGCTTATAGCCATTTTCCAGCTTGAATTTTAATGCATTGGCCAGCTTTGGCTGGTACTCGAAATAAAGCTGGTCGCACTTTCTTCCTGCAAGGTAATGCAGCCTGTTTCTTACATTCCAAACGAAAGAAAGACATTCTGAAAGATCATTAAAATCATTATGGGACAGATAACCGTAGTATTCGAGATCTCTTGGTTTTTTGATATCTGAGATAATTCGCGCAATCCAGAGAATAGTGTGATAATCTCTTAGTCCTCCCTGGCCTTCTTTTAAATTAGGTTCAAGCATGTACGCTGAATCTCCAAAACGCTGATGGCGTGATGAATTAGTTTCAACAAGCCATTTGATTATTCGCCCAGACCCTTTATTGAGAATTTTTTTATGAAGTTGCTCCATAAGTCTTGAATACAGAAAAGACATCCCGCATATGAAACGGGCATCCAGAAGTGAAGTAAGAACCTGGTAGTCGCTTCCTGCGATGTTTATGGATTCTTTAATGGAACGTGTTGCATAGCCAACCTCAAGGCCAATATCCCATAAAGGAAATACTACTTCTTTTATTAGCCTTTCCGTATGTTCAGATACTCTATCTTCGAAAAGAAAAAGAAGATCAATATCTGAAAAAAGACACTGTTCTTCACGGCCGTATCCGCCAAGCGCAATGATTGCAAAAGGATCTCCGGCGATAGCCATGACAGGCCCAACTAAGCTTTTTTCAAAACTTTCAAAAAAATAGCTATCCATAAGTCTTGAGTGCTTTTCAAGAAACGACGGCGTACTTTCTTTATAAGATTCAGCATATAGCTTATCCCTTTCTCGCCGCAATTTTTCTGCCGTATTTTCATACTTAATGTTGGCAGTTTGCAAATTTTCTTTTGCGCCCGTAATCATAAATTATTTTTCCATTTTGTTTGGTTTAAAAGCAACAGCTATGCCAAAACAACATAAATATTATATTCCATATATATATAGTAGTTATATATTAATATAAATTTATATAATATGCATATATAAACAATATTGTAATATATAATTACAAATATGTAATTGAATTTACATTTTGCATATCAGCATGATAACAGAATATTGTTTGATTTTGTATAAATATTATTGTATGAAAAAAATTCGAATCTACATTTACGCGTTGGTCTTATATTCCTGGATGGAGGCATATGGATAAGTCAATAACTAGTTGGGATGATATTCCTTCTTTGGAATTGGAGATGAAGGATTCTACTGAAGAAGAGAATAAAACCAAGGAAAACCGTAGCTATGAAAGAATTAATTCCGATGTATTGAAGGGGTTATTGTACGATAGTGGAGATTCTATTCCTATTAAGTTAGCTAAACAGGAAGGCATCTTTGATGGAAATATAGAAGATCTGAGCCAAAGAGGCATTCGGGTTTGTCTGCCTAATCTTATTGAAAAAGGCGACTCAGTAAGAATAGGATTTGTTTTCGGTTCCCGTAAGATTGTTGCTAAAGCTATGGTTATATGGGCAAATAAAATCGAATCAGGTTATATCGGAGGCTTGGAATTTGTGGATCTTAATCAAAATGATGCTGATTTTATTTTAAGTTTAAACCACGCAGTCAATTTTAATAAAGCCGGGAGATCCGAATAAAGTTTATAAGAGCATATCGACGACTTCTCAGAATAAATTTTCCGGAACCATCCTGAAGCATTAAGAAATAACTACCGGCATGTTTTACCCAACTATACTTCCTGCCTTAGTAAAATAGCTCCTTACCCACAATAAGTTTATCTTTTTTGTTGCTTTTTATGCTGAAAAAAGCTTTAACCTGCCATTATTTTTAGAGGTTATTGTATGATAAGTATTGAAAACATTTCAAAAAGCTATGGCGGTTATGTTCTTTTCGATGAGGCGGGGTTTAAAATAAACCCGAAAGAGAGAATAGGCCTTGTGGGACGAAACGGCCACGGAAAAACGACCTTATTCAGGCTGATAAAAAGAGAAGAATTTCCTGATTCCGGGAATATTATTATACCAAAAGGTTATCGTATAGGATGTGTTGAGCAGCGCATAGAATTTACCGAAGATACCGTGCTCAAGGAGGGCATTAAGGGGCTTTTGGAAGAACAAAAAGATCATTTCTGGAAAGTTGAAAAAGTATTGGCGGGAATTGGTTTTTCTTCAGAAGACTTAAAAATCAATCCTCATGAACTTTCGGGAGGATTTCAGGTGCGGCTTAATCTTGCAAAAGTAATTGTATCTGAGCCTGATCTGCTTCTTTTGGATGAGCCGACAAACTATCTTGATATTACTTCCATACGCTGGGTTGAGCGGTTTCTTGCAAACTGGCCCCGCGAACTCATGCTTATAACTCACGACAGAGGGTTTATGGATAAAGTCGTAACCCATGTTATAGGCATACACAGAAAAAAAATAAGAAAAATTACCGGCAACACGGAAAAGTATTACATCCAGATCGCTCAGGACGAGGAGATATACGAAAAAACGCGGGTCAATGATGAAAAGCGAAAAAAAGAAATCGAGCTTTTTATAAGCCGCTTCAGGGCTAAGGCAAGGCTTGCCAATATGGTTCAATCAAGGGTTAAAACTTTAAACAAGATGGAAAAAAAAGATAAGCTTGAAAGCATCAAAATTCTCGATTTTTCCTTCCGAAGCGCTCACTATCGGGGAAAGCGTCTCCTTGCTGCCGGTGATATTAACTTTTCATATGACCGGCATACATCGCTTATCAGGAATTTTTCTATAGCAATAGGATCGCATGACAGAGTATGCATTATAGGAAAAAACGGCAAAGGTAAAACAACTCTGCTTAAAATACTTGCCGGGGCGCTCACTCCACAAAAAGGACGGGTAGATTACAATCCGGCTGCAATAAAAGGATTTTTTGAACAGACAAATGTAAGTCATTTGATAGACAGCCGTACAATAGAAGAAGAAATCCTTTACTCTCATAATGATATCGACAGGCAGGCTGCAAGAAATATCTGCGGAGTCATGATGTTTGAGGGAGATTCGGCTTTAAAGAAAATCGGTGTGCTATCAGGCGGGGAAAAGAGCAGGGTGCTTATTGGAAAGCTGCTTGCAACTCCGGTAAATCTTCTTCTTTTAGACGAGCCCACAAACCATTTTGATATGGAATCCTGCGATGCATTGCTTGCCGCTCTCGATTCTTTCGAAGGGGCAATAATCATGGTAACGCACAACGAAATGTTTCTGCATGCCCTTGCCGAGCGACTCATTGTTTTCCAGGAAGAGGATGTGCATGTTTTTGAGGGAAGCTATCAGAGGTTTTTGGAAAAAGAAGGATGGAAAGAAGAAAAAACCACTGAGGCAGCCCAAAATGTAAACACAAAAATAACCAAGAAAGAACTCCGGCGTCTTCGCTCTGAGATAATAATAGAAAAATCAAAAGCATTAAAGCCCATAGAACAAATAATTACAAAGACTGAAAATGAGATCGAAGCTCTTGAAAAAGAACTTAATAGCTATATGGAAGCCATTCAGAAAGCACTGCAGGATAAAGCAGGTAAAAAAGTCGCCGAACTGTCACAGCAAATTCATAATTACCAAAAATCCATTGACAGTCTTTTTAACGATCTTGAATTATTTACAGAAGAACTGGAAACAAAAAGCGCTGAATTTGAAGAAAAATTAAAACAGATAGAACTTTCTGAAGACTAACACAATCTCTTTAGTAATGGTAACAGATATAATTTCTTCGCAATTTGTAAACTTCAATACTTGGTTGTAATTTGACAGTTTTTGAATTCAATGTTAATGAAATGAAAATCGATTACTATAATAAAAGGATAAAATACATGCTGCTTGTAATTGATGTCGGGAATACAAATATCGTCATGGGAATTTTTGACGAAACTCATATTGTAAAAGATTGGCGCATTCGTACGGAGCGTAATACAACTGAAGATGAATTCAATGTGCTTGCAATGGGCCTCTTTGCAACAGGCAATATAAAACCGGCAGATATTAAAAAAATTATTATATCTTCCGTTGTACCGCCTCTGGTAATGATTCTGGATTCTTTCTGCCGCAAGTATCTTGGCCATGCGCCTCATTGGGTTGATGCCAAATCCTATCCGGATATGCCTATTCTTTATGGCAATCCTTCCGAAGTCGGAGCCGATAGAATAGTAAACGCTGTCGGCGCGTATGAAAAATATAAAACCAGTCTGATTATAATTGATTTTGGAACAGCTACAACATTTGATGCAGTCTCTGAAAAAGGCGAATATATGGGAGGCGCAATCAGCCCGGGAATAATGATAGCAGCAGAGGCGCTTTTCCAGAGAGCTTCCAAGCTGCCACGCGTGGAAATCTTTCTTCCTCCTGATAAAGTTATAGGCACTGATACCGAAAGCAGTATGAAATCCGGGATCATTTTCGGCTATGCAGGTCTTATTGACGGTATGGTAGGCAGAATGAAAGCCGAGATGGGAACGAATCCAAAGGTAATCGCCACAGGAGGTCTTTCACGGCTTATGTGTAATGTATCAACAACCATTGAAGCTGTTGAACCCGATCTGACACTGGAAGGATTAAGAATAATAAGCATGAAAATATGATAGTGCTGTAACTGGCATCCAAACCGTTATGCCGGACTTGATAAACCTGCCCCGCCAGGTAGTAAGCCGGGAACATCCAGTATATAACCTATAAAACCTTTTATGCTGTTGGTCATAAATGTCATTTCCCGATCTTTCGCTTTAGTATTCAGGCTGAAATAACCAGCCAGCAAAGGGTCTTTTGCTAAAAGAGCAGTGATACACCGGGAAACCAGATCATTATCCTGGGATTTGGCGATTTCATCCGCAATAATTTCTTTCCATAAGCAAAGCTGTTTCTGATGTTTTTTCAGCATGGATACAGCATGTTCTTGTAAGCCAAAATGTCCATAACAAATCTTATCCGGGTTTTTAGAAACGAGAGTTTCAATGCTTTCATATGCAAGTTCAAAGAAAAATTTCGGAGGAGTGGCAGGACGGATGTATAAACTTCCCTGCTGCAGGAGGGTACATACTCCTCCGGCTTCTCCGGCAAAGAGATAATCTTTATATATATAACTTATGTGGTGAATTGAATGACCTGGTGTCATAATAGCAACAATTGAATCCTGATTAAATCCTGATGCATCAATAAGGCGGTCAATTGCAACGGGTTTAATCGGACCATATGCTGTGGCAAGGTCGCCAAGAGTTTTTACAGTGCCTCTCCATAATCTTTCAGGATTAGCCAGATGGGGTATCCCGTCCTTATGGCAGATAGTGGGAGTGTCCGCAAAACGTTCAGCCACATCTCCTGCCGCACCTGCATGATCCGCATGAATATGCGTTAAAAATATATAATCAAGCCGCTCTATCCCCGTTTCATCCAGAGCCGAAAACAAAGCATGTACTGTTGATGATGGTCCTACATCCACAATAAAAGTCTTTTTACCCTTATATAGCCATGTTCCTACAAAATCTCCAAAACCCGGTGCAACAGCGGGAAGAGTTATAAGGAACAGATTTTCTGAAAATCTTGTAATCTTATAATTTGAATTCGATACCGTCATTATTATCGTTCTCCCTGTTATTTCCTTTTTATTGATAACAGAAGGCCATATACATGACTATTTGACCTGACAACTTATCAGGTTTCTCTATTATCAGGTATAGTATTTTTATCAATATACGATTTCATCAGTATTGTTTGACCAAGTTTCTTTTTTTATGATATCAATTGTAATGTCGGCAGGCTAGACTATAAATAATACAAAGAGAAGAAAAAAAATAGGATCAGAGATGAAATCAAGTCCATTTAGATATTTTGGTAAAAAGCAGATAATTTTAACGGTGATTATATTTGCAGCAATTTTTTTCGGTCCGGTTTTTTCCTATGCCGAAAAGCTTACGATAGACCGCTTTATTTCGCCGGAAACTTGTGGTGACTGTCACAGCACCATCTACAGCCAGTGGCAAAATTCCATGCATCATCTTTCGCATAACGACCCGCTGTATGTGGCAGTTTCCAGGTATATGCTTTCAGGTTTGACCGACAGCGAAGAAATTGCCGAAAGCGAATCATGTGTTAAATGCCATACGCCAGTAGGCAATATCACAGGATATCCCGAAAAAACATCAGACGACAGAACCAAAGTGCCTGAAATAGCAACAAAAGGAATCCAGTGTGATTATTGCCATTCGGCAACCGGCGCAGACAAGATATTCAACAACGGCCTTATTCTGAGTCCCGGTCATGGTCAAGATGATCCCGGCACTAAACGAGGCCCCTTTAAGGATGCCAGTTCCGACTACCATGAGAGTGCTTTTTCTGCATTTCATACCGAGGCAAAAATTTGCGGTACCTGTCATAACGTATCTCATGTATCATTCAATACCAAACTTGAGACTACTTACGATGAATGGGAAAAAGGGCCATATAATAATACCACAGATGAAAAACAAAAAATCACCTGCCAGGGTTGCCATATGTATCAACGCCCGGGTATTCCCGCAACCGCATCTACTCCAAGACCTTTAAATAAGGGAAAGGCTGCAGATGACGGACCTCTGCGGGATCATATATTCACACATTATTTTATAGGCGCAAACACCGTTGTTCCAACAAACTTTAAAAGCACTGAAAAAAGAGATATGGCAATAGAGAGGCTTACCAATAGCGCCAATCTTGCTTTGGATACGCTTAAGATAAAAGAAGGAAAGCTTGTTATAATTGTTACAAATTCAGGTGCCGGGCACTACCTTCCAACCGGCCTTACGGATGTTCGTCAGATGTGGCTTGAAATTGTTATTAAAGATGAGAAGAAAAACATCATTTATTCAACTGGAAAACTTGATAAAGACGGCTATATCACAAAAGGTGCAATTATCTACAACACTGTTTTTGGAGACGGAAAGGGCAAACCGGTTTTAAATATTTCAAAAGCCCGTGAGATCTTAAAAGACAAACGCATTCCGCCTAAAGAGTCAGTAAGGGAAGAGATTGTATTTCAAAAGAAAAACATTAAACAGTTAACTATTTCGGTAAAATTGTTATACAGAAGCGCTCCGCAGGAATTAATAGATCTTGTCTTTGGAAAAGGAAAAGATATTTTGCCTGTAATCACAATGGAACAAATTAAAACAACAATTAAAATCAGTAATGTCCGGTTAGGTTTTTGCATGTATTTATAAAGATGGTAAAATA
>DYJH01000129.1 GCA_020723255.1 Desulfonema limicola
CCTCAAGATTCGCGTGCCTTGCATATGAAGCTTTTACGGAGCCGTCTAAATTATGACTATTTAAGGTTTGATAAAATTATGCCTTATAGGAATTTAAAAGAATTTATTGAAAAACTGGAAGCTTTGGGTGAATTGCATCGTATAAAAGCTGAGGTTGACCCTGTTCTGGAAATTACCGAAATTACAGACAGGATATCAAAGTCAAACGGCCCTGCCCTTCTGTTCGAAAAAGTTAAGGGGTATTCGTATCCCCTTATTATAAATGCATTCGGCAGTTATAAGCGTATGCAGCTTGCCCTTTCCTGTGATTCATTTGATGAAATAGCAGCTCGTCTTGAATCCGGCATAAAGATACGCCCGCCCGAAGGGCTAATGGGAAAAATAAAGATGCTTTTTACCTTAAAAGAGATGGCAGGCCTTATTCCTAAAAAGGTTAAAAAGGCTCCATGTCAGGAAAAATTTTTCACTGATGGCCCTCTTCTGGATATTCTTCCAATAATTCACTGCTGGCCAAATGATGGCGGGCCTTTTATAACGCTTCCTATTGTAATTACTAAAGATCCCGATACTGGTATTCAAAATGCAGGCATGTACCGCATGCACAAATACGATAATGCTTCAACAGGAATGCACTGGCAATATAATAAGGATGGGACACGTCATTTCGATAAGTATAAAAATCTTAACCGGCGTATGGATGTGGCTGTTGCGCTTGGCGGGCCGCCTTCGGTTACATATGCGGCAACTGCGCCTCTTCCGCCCGATATTGACGAACTTGTTTTTGCCGGATTTCTGGATGCAAGGCCAATTGAAATAGTTAAAGCAAAAACAGTGGATCTTTATGTGCCAGCCGAATCGGATTTTATAATAGAAGGCTATGTCGATCCGGCTGAAGAACACATTGAAGGCCCTTTCGGGGATCATACAGGTTTTTACTCGGCAGCCGATACTTATCCGGTATTTCACGTAACAGCAATAACATGCAGAAATGATGCGATATATCCGGCAACAATCGTAGGAAAGCCCCCTATGGAAGACTGTTACATGGCAAAGGCAACTGAAAGAATCTTTCTTACCCTGCTGAAATTTGTTTTCCCTGAAATTGTTGATATGGAACTTCCGATCGAAGGCGTATTTCATAACTGCGCGCTTGTTTCAATAAACAAGAAATATCCCGGACAGGCAAAAAAAATAATAAACGCACTCTGGGGAATAGGGCAGATGGCCTCTACGAAATTCATAGCTGTTTTTGATAAAGACATTAATCTTAGGGATTCAAGCACCGTTGTATGGAAGCTTTTAAATAACGTTGATCCGAAAAGAGATTTGATTTTTTCGGAAGGGCCGCTTGATGCTCTCGACCATTCGGCTCCGTTTGCTAATTTTGGCGGGAAAATGGGCATTGACGCCACAAGAAAAACCCGCGAAGAGGGCATGGGAAGAGATTGGCCAGATGAAATAGTTATGTCCGATGATATAAAAGAAAAGGTTACAAAACGCTGGAAAGAATATGGGCTTTAAAAAATTTTCAAACCTTATAATGATAGAACAAACAATTTTTGCGCTGCCTTTCGCATATATAGGCATTCTCTTTGCTTATGGTATAAATGGCGCAAAAGCCAAAAGTCTTTCGACATGGATATTTGCCACAATAGCATTGGTTGCAGCACGAACAGCCGGAATGTCTTTTAACAGGGTAATAGATGCAAACATAGATGCAAAAAATCCGCGCACAAAAGATCGTACTATACCAAAAGGAGAGGCAACAAAATCCCAGGTGTGGTTTATCGGAATAATATCTTCTCTTCTCCTTATCGGTTCATCTTATCTTTTAAATTCAATTTGCTTTTATCTGTCATTCGTTGCAATTTTTCTTTTATTTACTTATTCTTATTTTAAAAGGTTTTCATCTTCATCGCATTTTTATCTGGGGCTTGTTGAAGCCTCCGCACCTATAGGAGGTTATCTCGCTGCAACCGGAAAATTTTCCGTTATTCCTTTTATTCTTGGTGGAGCAATTCTTCTATGGATAGCCGGGCTTGATATTGTTTATGCTCTTTTGGACAAGGAATTTGATCGGGAAGAAAATCTGTATTCCCTTCCTTCCGTATATGGGAAAAAAAAGGCTCTTAAAGCTTCAACAGCTTGTTATATCCTGTCATTTGCTGCAATGATTGTGGCAGGCATGATTACGGAAAAAAGCACACCTTACTGGATAGCAGTAACTTGCATCGCTTTTGTATTTATCTACCAGCAGACAATTGCCAGAAGCCATGATTTGGAATCGGCTTTGAAAAAATTTTTTAAAATCAACATGTACATATCCCCATTTCTTCTGATCGGCACTTTTATAGATGTTTTTTTCTAATTGGGTAACCCGCACAAATTTCAGAATCCCCCCTGCCCCCCTTTGTCAAAGGGGGGTGAAGTTTGTGCTACCTTTGGTAAAGAGGGGATGGGGGGGTTTTATGCCGGGATTTTTAAGTCAATGTAAGATTGATCTTATATCAATTTATTTAAGTAATTCATTATAATAAAACTTTATGGATTTTTTTATGAAGTTTTCATATTTCCCTGATTCAGTTAAAAATAAAAAACTTAAAACAATTGCCGTAAAAGTATTTGAAGAAATACCTGTTTCAAAAACAGACGCAAAGTATATGCTTGCAACAAATGATATTCTCGATCTTGGCAAAATAAGCAATTTTTTACGCACAAAACTGCATGGCGATAAAGCATATTACGGCGTTAACATGAATCTTAATTTTATAAATATATGTGAACTTCGCTGCCCGCTTTGCGCATTTTCATGTGATGAGGGAGATAATGATGCCTATCTTCTTTCTCTTGATGAAATCAAAGAGCGTGTTAAAACTGCAGTTTTATCCGGTATTGATGAGGTTCACATCGTAGGTGGTCTGAATCCGAAACTTAAGATTGATTATTTTGAACAGATGATAACAACAATAAAAACAATTAAACCTGATATTTTTGTTGTTGCCTTTACTGCTGTTGAAATAGATTACTTTGCAAAAATAAACAAGCTTTCAGTAAAAAATATTTTAAAAAGATTTATTGATGCAGGACTAGGAGCAATGCCAGGCGGAGGAGCCGAAATATTTTCACCACACGTAAGAAACATAATAGCTCCGAAAAAAATCTCAGGGACAAGATGGCTTCAGATTATGAAAACAGCTCACGAGCTGGGTCTTAAAACCAATGCCACCATGCTGTATAACCATAAAGAGGATACAAAAGACATTGTTGATCATCTTGCGAGAATAAGAAGACTTCAGGATGAAACCTCCGGCTTTAAAACCTTTGTTCCACTTTTATTTCATGAGAACAACACCAGAATAAGCGCAAAAAGAAAAAATTCCACCGGATATGACAACATCAGGATATATGCGACCAGCCGGATATTTCTTCACAACATTATGCACTTAAAGGCTCTCTGGATGTATGTCGGAGATAAAATGGCCCAGGTGCTGCTGCGCTTCGGAGTAGATGACTTTGCTGCCACCTATTATAATGAAAAAGTTGTTCATGCAGCAGGAGCAAAAACACCGGCCTATGGTTCCGAGCCGTTTTTAAAGCGTCTGATTGAAAACGCCGGGCTTATACCTGTTCGCACTACTGCAAATTACTGGATAGAGTGAATACGGAGACGCCTTTATGAAAATTGGCTATATTGATTATTTAAACTGCTATCCTTTTTATTACCATATGTTTGAAAAAAGGCCTTTAAAAGATATCAGCATTATTTCGGGGCTTCCTTCCGGGTTAAATAAAATGATGAAAGATAAAAAGCTTGATTTAAGCCCTATATCTTCTGCTACTTATCCCGGCATCCAGGACGATGTTTTTCTTTTGCCGCAATTCTGCCTAAGTTCGGTCGGTTATGTCGGCTCGGTAATTCTGTACAGCAGGTATGGCATAGATCAATTAAGCGGAAAAAAAATCGGGCTTTCAAATGCTTCCCATACATCCCGTGTGCTTCTTAAAATTATTCTGAAAAAATTTTATAACAGCGAACCTGTTTATGAATCAACCGGACCGCGTCCGGATTTAAAGAATTATGATGCGGTTCTTCGCATCGGAAACGATGCCATGACAGACAGCGTTGGAGCAGCAGCGTTTAAATTTGACTTAGGAGAACTCTGGCTTCAACAAACGGGCTTTCCGGTGGTATTTGCGGTATTTGCGGCAAGAAAGAATGTAATAAAAGAAAACGGGCAACAATTCAATTCCGTTATAAATTCATATAAATCTTCCATCCGCTGTCTGTCTGAAGAAAAAGAAATGGTGGTAAATAAAGCCAGGCAGAAATATCCGGACATATCATATGATGTCGAAAGTTATTATAAGACATTGCAGTTTGAGTTTAATGATAATCTGAAATATGCTTTATTATATTATTTTAAAACAGCAAATGAACTTTGTTTGCTTGAAAAAGTTGAGTTTCTGCAATATTGTCCCGCATGGAATTAACAGCATGCAAATTAACCCCATCGGAATTATTCACTCACCGCACAAGACAAAGGACGAGTGTCCTATTCAGCCGGTCTATTCCGCAGGTGCCGGGGGTAGGGTCGAAGTCTTCGAGGAATTCGCCGCTGGCCTCAAAGATATCGAAACATTTTCACACATCTATCTGCTATACCTGTTTGACAGGGCCGGGAAGATTGAATTGGTAAGACTCACGTTTCTTGATGACAAACCGCACGGCATCTACGCTTCACGGCACCCTTGCCGCCCGAACGGAATCGGCATGTCTATTGTCCGACTGCTGCGCCGGGAAGTAAACGTCTTGCTTGTCGATGGCATCGACGTTCTTGACGGAACGCCTTTGCTGGATATTAAGCCATACATACCGAGGTTTGACCACATTGATTCCGCATCCAACGGATGGGTGGCCGAGAAACAATGGAGGCCAAAACCCGGTGGTCGGGAATAAAAAGGAAACCGGGCAGAAAAGCGGCCCGCCCAACTCCGGTTCGGCAACTATCAGATTGATCTCGCAAGAGGAAAATGGTAGTTTTGTTTCATGAACAGGAAGCACACTAACAAATACAGAATGATGGATCATCGGAATGACGATTATGTTCCCGATACTCCGGAAGAGCGTATTTTTCTAGTATGGCCGCTGACACGAGAAATTGCATTCTTGAGCTTAAAACACGCTGTTGAACAAAGACTACAGAGAATAAAGAGTGTTGTTAATCGGAAGATAAACGGTGAAAAAAAGCAGTATAAAAGAAAAGCTAAAGCAGAAAATATATAACGGTGAGAGAATTTCTTCAAAGGAAGCTATCAGCCTTTTTTCATGGGATTTGATTGAGCTTGGCGAAGCCGGCGACATGAGAAGAAAACTGATTTCGACCAAAGAAGAAGTAGGTTTTATTATTGACCGTATAGTTAACTATACAAATATTTGCGAAGCTGCGTGCAATTTTTGCGCATATCATGCGAGGGCAAATTTAATAAAACCTTATGAGCTTTCCATAGATGAAATTTTGGCAAAAATTAAAGAGCTGGCCTTAATAAACGGAACGCAGGTTATGCTGCAGGGGGGGCTCCACCCGGATTATACCCTTGATACCTATGTCAGTATGGTAAGAGAAGTAAAAAAGCATTTTCCGCAAATATATCTTCATTCGTTTTCACCAAGTGAAATTTTTCACATATCAAAAAAATGTTCCGTTTCAATGGATAAAGTGATATCGGAATTAAAAGATGCCGGTCTTGATTCCGTCCCGGGCGCTTCGGATTTGCTGGTTGACAGGATACGTAAAAAGGTAAGCCCGAATAAGGCAAACAAAGATCAGTGGCGCGATGTGATATTTGCCCTGCACCGACAAAACATGAAATCTTCGGCTACAATGACATACGGCATGGGAGAAACAAACGAAGAAAAAGTCGAGCATCTGAATTTTTTACGTAATATTCAGGATGAAACGGAAATATTCAGAGCTTTTATCCCCTGGTCATTTTCTCCTGCAAATACCAGGCTGCAAGATATTGAGCCTGCAACAGGAATAGATTATCTTAAAACAGTTGCAATCGGGCGTATTTTTCTGGATAACATCAAATATATCCAGGCCGGATGGCTGACGGAAGGCCTGAAGACTGCACAAATTGCTCTTACAATGGGCGCAAATGACATGGGTGGTGTTCTGATGGAAGAAAAAGTAGTAAAAGCTACAGGCATTGAAACCAAAGCAGGCATAGAAGAATTTATCGATATTATAAAAAATGCAGGCAAAATTCCTGTGTTAAGAAATTCAGAATACCAAATCTTAAAAAGATATTAATATGTCAAGCCTTTCCATAGCCTTTTCGCCATGCCCGAACGATACATTCATATTTCATGCAATGCTTCATAATCGCATAGATACCCTGGGATATACTTTCACATCTCATATAGATGATGTTGAATCGCTTAATATTGCTGCTTTTAAAAATACATTTCAAATCACCAAGCTTTCTTTTTATGCATATCTTATTTTAAAAGAACATTATGAACTTCTGGACTCCGGTGCGGCTCTTGGTTTTGGATGCGGACCGCTTTTGGTAGCAGGAGAGAAGACTAAGTTTTCAGAAACTTCTAAGGTTGCTATTCCAGGCGACTATACTACTGCTTTTCTTCTTCTTAAGTTGTGGAATCCCGGAATCAAAAATATTGTTGTTACCCGGTTTGAACAGATTCTTCCGGGAGTCCAAAGCGGAGAATATGATGCTGGCCTTATTATTCATGAAGGAAGATTTATCTATCCCGATTATGATTGTATAAAGATTATAGACCTCGGGCAGTGGTGGGAAAGCAAAACAAATCTTCCAATTCCGCTTGGTTGCATTGCGATCAGAAAAGATCCTGACACAATCAGCCATAAGGACCAGATCGAACTTCTTATCAAAAATTCGATAAATCATGCAAAGCTCAACAGGGATGATTCACATTCATTCGTGCTTGATCACGCCCAGGAAATGGATAGAAAAGTAGTAGATGAGCACATTAATCTTTATGTTAATGATTTCAGCGTTTCATTGGGAGAAACCGGGAATAGGGCAATTAAAGCTTTGGAGGACATGGCCAAATGGAAAAATATTCTTTAAACTGCCTGGTAATGGCTACCATTATTGAGGCAAAACCTTTCATAGACGGACTTTCATTGATTCCCATAAGCGAAAAACCCTTTCCTGTTTACAAAAATAATAATTACATTCTTATCATTTCAGGAATAGGAAAAACAAATGCAGCAATTGCATGCGCTTACTTCTGTTTAACTGTTTCCATTTGCCGCATAATTAACCTGGGCGCTGCAGGAGCCACAAGCACAAATTGTTTTCTCGGGGAAATTTTTCATATCACAGAGGCCATAGAGCCCGAAAGGCCTCATTGGAAAACAAAAACACCCTATGTACATAAACCGGATATTCTGGAAGGATTTTCATGCGCAAAAATTGCTACATCAGACCATCCGGTTATAGATCGCAAAGAAAGAAAAAAAATATCTTTAACGGCCGATCTTGTTGATATGGAAAGCGCTTCTGTTATTCAAACATGCAAAAAATTTAACACCCGGTGTTATCTTTTCAAATTTGTAAGCGATACTCCTGAACATATAAAAAATGCTGATATTGTTAAGAACATAGAAAAACACAGAACAGCTTTTTTTGATTTTTTCCGGCAGTCAGTCGTGCCGCTTTTATGATCTTATTTTTTGTCTTTTACATAATATTGACAGCCCTGTAATTTATTGATATTTAAAGCAAACTATTCAGCGAAAGAGTGATCCTTCGAAATAGAAATGAGTAGTAAATAATTTAAATGGGCCGTCCAGTTATAAGGTAAATTAAAAAGCGGAAGACGTTTATGAGAACTGCTGTAAAAGGATGCTATGCAAAAGCTTCTTTATCTTTATATGTTGCTCTATTATTGCTTATATCGGGATGCGCTCCGAGTCACCTCATAATAACGGATGTTAAAGACCGGTATGAAAGTAAAATAGAGCAACTGTTGAGAAATGAGGTAAAATTATGGCTCGATGTTCCTCACAGCATGGGTGTTATAGAATCTGACGGTATTGACTGTTCGGGTTTTGTAATGGCTGTCTATAACAAACTATTTGAAATAAAACTGCCGCGCGATACCGAAAACCAGGTTTTGTCCGGAATACCTGTTAACAGAGATGAGCTTAGGGCTGGTGATCTGGTATTTTTTGTTCCTCAGCGACAGAAAGGGCATGTGGGCATTTACCTCGGAAATGGAGAATTCGCCCACACTTCGAGCCGGAAAGGGGTAACTGTATCTAAGATTTCCGATCCTTACTGGAATAACTATTATCTGACTTCCCGCCGGATACTTCAATGATAATAATTACAGATAAAATATCAATCAGAGAAGATGAAATAAAAGAAGAATTCATTCAGTCTTCAGGGCCGGGCGGCCAGAATGTCAACAAAGTCGCTTCATCTGTCCAGCTTCGCTTTGATGTCAAAAACTCCCCTTCTCTGCCGGATTATATACGTAAGCGGCTTATTGAAATTTCGGGGAAAAAAGTTTCATCGGAAGGCATACTAATAATCAATGCCAGACGATTCCGCGATCAAATAAAAAACCGTAAAGATGCTACGGAACGCCTCATTGAATTAATAAAAGAAGCTGCTGAAATCAAAAAGAAGCGTTTCAAAACAACGCCTTCGAATATTTCAAGAATTAAAAGGCTTGAAGCAAAACGCCACCGCAGCGTAATAAAAAAAATCAGAAAGAATGTTTCTTCAGCAGAAGAATAATAGAGATATTAGCTCATAAGTTGTTAAGTTAATAAGCAAATAAACGGAAAATAGACAACAAACCTTATCAGCCTACGAGCTTAACAACTTATGAACTTATGAACTATCTTTCAAATACACTCTTTTCACGCGTTCTGAAATCGATGTAACGATCTCATAATTTATGGTGTTCAGCAAGCGAGCTATTTCATCCACTGTGATATATGCTCCATGTTGTGCGCCAAATATTACAACTTCGTCGCCCTCTTTTAAATCAGTTATGTTACCAGCATCAAGCATAGTAAGATCCATGCAGACTCGTCCGGCAACAGGAGCTCTTTGTCCGTGAACAAGCATGTGTCCGCGTGAAGAAAGAAGTCTGCTGTAACCGTCTGCATACCCTACAGGCACTGTAATAATAGTAGTTGGCCCTGTTGCTTCATATTCAGCGCCATAGCTGACTTTAAAACCGTAAGAAACATCTTTAAGGTGCGTAATTACGGCTTTTAGAGACATTGCCGGCAATAGAGAAATTTTATCTTTTTTTACTTCTTCAGACGGATATAGCCCATATATTGAAATGCCGGCTCTCACCATATCAAGATGGGTTTGCGGCATATCAATAATTGCTGCGCTGTTTGCCGCATGCTTTATCTTAAACTCAATTCCTTCCGATTCAAGCTTTCCGGTAAATTCCGTAAATATTTCAAATTGTCTTATTGTAAATGATTTATCGCAACTATCCGCCATAGAAAAATGAGTATATATGCCTTCAGCATTAATTCCCGGAAGGCGGACGATTGATTCAACTTCATTTAAAGCGCTTTCCTGCTTTATCCCGTTATTATTACAGAACCTTAAACAATCCGGCAATATCCCAATTCTTCCCATGCCTGTATCTATCTTAATATGTATCCTGATTTTACTGTTTTGTGACAATGAAAAAGAAGAAAGAGTTTCTGCAAAATTATAGGAACAGACGGTTTGAATTAAATTATATTTTAAAATATCCTTATAATTGAGCGGCTGAGTATAGCCAAAAATTAAAATCGGCGCATCGATGTCGTTATCACGCAACAGTATTGCCTCTTCTATGCGGGCAACGCCTAAATAATAGGCGCCGTTCTCAAGAGCGCAGCGTGCAACTTCAACAGAACCGTGGCCGTAAGCGTTTGCTTTTACAACAGCCATAAGATGTGAATCAGGATTTGTAATACGCCTCAATTCGCGTATATTATGGGCAATTGCTTTAAGATCGATTTCAGCCCAAAGTATATTTTCAGCCAACATAGTCTCTTTAAAATTAAGATTACAGTTTTGAATAATCAAGGTCAAATGCATCAGCTACTCCCTTGCATGTAACCTTTCCGCAAACAACATTAGCGCCGGATCTAATCTCTGCATTTTCTCTGAATGCTCTTTTCCATCCCTTATTTGCTATCTTGATAGCATATGGAAGAGTTGCATTAGTCAATGCAAGTGTTGATGTTTTCGGCACGGCGCCCGGCATATTGGAAACACAATAATGAACAATGCCGTCAACAATATAAGCCGGATTTTTATGAGAGGTGGGTTTGGATGTCTCAAAACACCCTCCCTGGTCGATGGCTACATCTACCAGCACAGAACCCTTTTTCATGCTTGACAGCATTTCCCGTGTTATCAGCTTGGGCGCTTTGGCCCCCGGAATAAGAACCGCTCCGATCACAACATCCGCATCTTTTACAAGCTTTCTGATAATCGCCGGTGTTGACATAATAAGAAAACAATTTTTCGGCATGACATCACTGAGATATCGGAGGCGATCCAGATTTCTGTCAATAAGGTATACCTTTGCTCCTATTCCGCAGGCCATTTTAGCAGCATTGGTTCCAACTGTGCCTGCTCCTATTATAAGAATTGTTCCCGGATCTACTCCTGGAACTCCACCAAGAAGAACCCCTTGCCCGCCGTTTTCCATCTCCAGATATTTGGCTCCCTGCTGAATCGCCATTCTTCCGGCCACTTCGCTCATAGGAGTAAGCAGAGGGAGCGACCCGTCGGATTTCTGTATTGTTTCGTAGGCTATATTGACAGAGCGTTTTTTGATTAAAACTTTTGTCAGTTCCTCTGAAGCAGCAAGGTGAAGATAAGTAAAAATAATCTGGTCTTTTTTTATCAGGTCATATTCTGCAGGCATAGGTTCTTTCACATGCATAATCATACCAGAGCGATAGAAAATCTCTTTGGATGTTTCAATTATTTGCGCGCCTGCTTTCTTATATACCGAATCTTCAAAACCGCTTTCGATACCAGCTCCTTTTTCAATCAGAACATCATGTCCGTTGTGCTTCATTAATTCGACGCCTGCGGGGGTCATTGCTACCCGATGCTCTTCTTCTTTTATTTCCCTTGGGATTCCGACAATCATATTTAATCCTTATCCTTATCTAAGATGAGCAACTTATTCATCAATCATTTCTTTATCACTATTTTTCTTATTCGTCTACGTCTTGCCTGATATTCAGGGTACAAATACCGGTAAAACTTTTTCCATCTTTTATGCATCCAAAGCCATTGATCAGGATATTCTTTAATAATCTTTTCAACAACATCATTCATAGCCTGGGTGTTTGTTATCAAGTCATTGCGCAAATCCTTTGTCCTTGTGATTTTAACCGGAGGTTCGAAAATTATTCCGAGCTTATTGTCGTCTCCTCTTATGCAAAATGCAGGTATTACCGGACTTTTACACCTCAAAGCGACAAGCGCAGCAGCAGGAGTGGCTGTTACTTTTTTGCCGAAAAAATTAATTTCTACGCCCTCAGAAGCTGTTGTACTCTGATCGATGAGTAATGCAAGGATATTACCGCTTCTCACTGTACGAGTCATTTCAGGCAAAGCTCCCTGCTTATCTATTATAGAATTTCCGAAACGGGTTCTCGCTTTTAATGCCAATTTGTTGATAATTCCTGAGTCTATCTTCCTTGCAACAGAAGTTATCGGATGTCCAAAATAACAAGGAATATACAAAGAAGCTGTCTCCCAGTTACCTATATGAGCAGAAATTACTACGACTCCATTTGAACCCTCAATGGCGCTGCGTAAATGATTTTCACCTCTTATTATATGTATATTTGAAAGGATGTTTTTCTTTTTTAAAAAAATCATCTGCAATATTTCAAAAATAGTAATCCCAAAATTTTGAAAAACCCTCTTTGAAATTTTTTTTATATTTTCATTCTCCCACTCTGGAAATATAAATTTCAAATTTCTCTTTGTTGTGCGCCTGTGTGAAATATCTGCATAATATAAAAATGCTCCCAGAGTTTTACCAAAAACACTGACAAGACATTTCGAGATTCCTCCTTCAAAAGGTTTATTATTATTTTTTTCTTTGTATTCTTCCATTTAATATATAAATATTCATATTCTATTAAAATGTTGACAGATAATCGCTTTCTTTAGTAATCATTATAGATACTTTCGTAAAAAGTCAAAAAACGACTTTTTACTCAG
>DYJH01000130.1 GCA_020723255.1 Desulfonema limicola
CGAGGATAAGGATCCTCGGCAATTGACGCAAATTCTTTTAATAAATTATCCATTTGATTTAGCCCCTTTCTCAATACAATCGACCGGTTCTTGCATAAACTATGTTGAATGAATTTTAAAATACTACGATATTATACAACTAAGTCATATTCCGTGGGCCCCTCTGTTCCAATATCTCCATGAAAGCATCTATCTTGCTGTTGACATCGGAATCGGAAAAAAACCTTGAATCACAGAGATCCCCTTCAATAACCACCGCAGGCAATCCGGTTTTTTCAATCATAGCATTCATAATGTCATCTTGACCCATTGTGTTCACAAGACAAGTTCGAGATCTTTGCATTACAAATCCGTCTAATGAATAGTCTTTCACCAGCTTGGTAATAAAATCTATCCTTCCCTTCAAACCCCGATTGGAAGGATTAATGAACATGAGTTCAGTCAGGCTCTTCAAAGGTCTTTCCAGATCCAGCTCCGGCATATAACCAAAAAAATAGGGGAACGCAGCAACCACCGGGACAGCACCATGGGAAGCAAATTTTTGGGTAAGACCTGCTTCCTTATTAAATATCGGCAGGTTGTCCCAATAGAGGCGGTATTTTTCCTCAACTGCCACAGGTCCGATTTTTTCAGCGATCCTTTCAGCCAGCTCCGCATTGAGTTCTTGATAATAAGTCACAGCCTCGGGCATGCCTCTGTATAGATAGAAGGGAAATATATGTCTAAACTGATCAAAGACACTCATGGGGGCTGGAATATTTCGGCACATTTCCACTCCATCCATCCGCAACCTGGCGGATTCCCATTCGAGTGTCAACATTTGACAAAGACGATCATAATCGAGGCGCCGTCCGGCGAATTTCTCGACAAACTTGACCATCTCCTCAAGTTCGATGGCACCATCATTGACAAAATGAGCCAGTTCCTCTTCGGTGAGTGTATCGTGCAAGCGAGGTCTTTCCATGACCAGCAAGGGAACATCGAAAAAACGGCTATACTTCTCCCACATCTTGTAAATACCAGGACAGTAAGGCATACAAAGCATAATGTCCGGTCTAGGCATTCCGCCAAAAGGAAGCCTTTTCGGATCCATGGCCGGGGCACCGTGGGTAAACCCAATGCAATTTCTGACCACAGAACAGAGGTCTTGAGAATAACCAACAGCTTCGGCTTTCTGACAAAGCTCAGTACTGATGTCAGCCATGGAACAAACGCCGCCGTAGTTTTCAGGCCAGACAGCCGCAATGTCCATTGCTCTAATAAACTCAAAAGGAAACCCGCCCGAAATCCAGGCCAGCAACCTGCCATCCTTTCTACTTTCCCACACATCCTGCCAATACCTGTTCACTAAATCTGCCATCTTTTCCGTCATTTTCAAAGGACGAACTTCGATTTCCATGTTTTCCTCCTAACGTTTAAGTGCATGAACGTGATCAATTTTTTCTACTTTCATTTTGCAACCTTTTCTGCATTACTTTTGATATAAACAGCAAGAAAATATTCATGCAAAAAAGCCGAGGTTCAGTGCATTCCACAGGGCAAGAGAAGAGTTTGGGATAGCAAAATGAGGAATTGTTTTTTTACTCAACTCGAGTGCTATCCTAATTCAGATCAAAATTTGATCTCTCTCAGATCCATAGTACAGATCAAAGGTTGCATTTCTTAAGATACAAGCACTTGCTCCATCCAGTAGTTTTCAGGGTACTCTATATTGTATAAAATTTATTTTTCGTTCTGTAAATAAGTGCTCTTTGGCGAAGGGACTTTGTTCTGGCAAAGGCCCATAATGCATCTAAGTCAATCCTGGAGATATCAGGCTCGTTAATCAGTATAGCATCTATTTTTTCATTATGTTGTGAGGCAAATTCAAGCCATTGCCGAATCGTATCAAACTTGACTCCCAGAAGTTTTGCTACACGTAGCAGAGGCACCCCTTTGGCTAAAAGTATAAGGGCTCGCAGAACTTTTTCTTCCGGAGAACGGAAGTCATAAAAGAAGGTTCCTGTTCTGCTACAAAATGATTTACCGCATTCTTTGCATTGGAACCGATGACCTGGTATTCCTTTCTTTGTTTGGTAAGTTCCATTGGAAATTATATTGTTTTTCCCTGTTTTACCATAAAGAATGCATTTGGGATTTGTACAAGCTTCTGTTTTTGACTTGACACATTGTATATTGCTCTTTTTATTTGCTATTGAGGTCAAATTGTTAAAGTTTATAAGCGAATTATATCCTGATTTTTTCTCTGCTGATTTTTTTTTGGCCGGCTGGTTATCATGGCTTGGCTCTTGATCCGGCATGGCGGGCAATTCTTTCTCTCTGGCATCTTCGCTCAGATTCTTAGCCGACGCTTGATTATCATACTGCTCTATCAAGCGTAGCAGAGGTGCTATAGGCCCCGAAGGTGCCATCAGAACATCCAATTCTATTTCATTGATTACAGAAATAGTTTCATTATGTATATTAACATAATCACTTGCGCGCCTCATCCCTAAATTGTTATGTATTTCTATTGCTTCGGTTGTACCGGCATGACAAGCAAGCATATATCTGCTTTTTTGTTCTATTTTAGAAAGGGCTCGCGCAGTAGCTAAAACCAGTTGGTAGGCAGTATTTACACTGGATGTAAAACAGGAATAACAGAAAATAACTCCCTCTCCTATCGCTATAACATCGCTAATGTTTTCGGTAGCCAAATAATTTTCCGAGCCTTTTTGTTTCTTGATTTTTTGATAAGTATTAATTTTTATTGGTAAGTAGATTTCATGACCCACATAATGTCCCCAACAATCAAAAACGATATTATTCAGACTGGGAAGGAGCATGGCAGCTGCCTTTATCACATCCCTTGGCAATGGATTCTGGTTACCGTAAATATCCCGATGGCATAAAAAGATCTTATTAACGTGACTGTCTGTTTTAATGGAGACAACCTTTATAGGAGTGCCTTCGTTGGTTTTTTCGCTCTGTTTGAACAGCTCACCTGTTGAAAACAGTGTGTTTTCGATCAAAGAGTAGTTAAACATCCTTTTTTGCAAGGAATACCAGATGGGTTGGTCTGCATTAAGAGCGACCAATGCCTGCATAGGAATCCCAGTAAATTCGGAAAGGTCGTGAAGATTCTCAAGTCGCGCACGACGGCGATTGGCTTCCCAATTCTGCAATTCCCGAACACTGATTTTGACTGATTCAGCAAATTTTTCCTGGTTTATACATTGCCATTTCCGGTAATCTTTGATGAGAGATCCAAGTGAGCTGTATGGTCTAGTGCTATCAGACGAAAGCATCTTTTGTAGAAATGATATCTCATGTGACATAGTTTTTACCTCGAGAATCAAGTTGTACTTAATGCCAAGAAGTTAGGAACTACTAAATAGCTCTTTCCTATCCTACTTGAGAAATACTGGGAAAATAATAAAGCGATTTCAAAATTGGTTTCAGCATGAACCCATCTTTTCCTTCAACTTGCCCCGGGCTATTAAGGCAGCACCCAGAGCAGCTGTGACCTGAGGCTCTTCTGGAGCCAGCAGCTTGATGGCTATTTTTTCTTCAGCGGTCTTGACCAGTCCGATATCCTTGGCACCACCGCCGGTGATAGCGCAGTCGGCTTCAAACCTGATTTTTTTTACCAGACTTGCTACTTTGGTCGCGATGGCAGCATGGACTCCGGCAAGGATATCTTCCTTCTTCTCTCCCTCCGCAATTCGTGAGATGACTTCAGACTCTGCAAATACGGCACACTTGGTCGTAAATTTGACCACCTTTTCAGCCTTAAGAGAAAATGGACCAATATCTTCAAGAGGCATGCCCAGAACACGGGCAATAACCTGCAAAAAACGCCCGCTGCCCGCAGCACATTTCTCACTGACCACAAAATCCTTCGTCAGGCCATCTTCATCCAGCTTGATGACCTTGGTGGACTGTCCGCCAATATCGATTACCGTCCTGACCGAGGGAAAAATTTGCCTGATTCCCCTGGCCTGACATAAAATCTCAGTTGCCTGTTGACCTGCGAAAAACACATTTGAAGCTCCGTAGCCTGTGGCCAGAATTGAGGCAATGTCTTTTATCTTCAACTCGGCCTTATCCAAAGCATTTTGCATCACTTCTTCCGCCGTCTCTCGGTAGTTCTTCCCTGATGGCATTACATGATAAGAAACAATCTCTTTCTCATTTAAAATCAGGGACTTGGAAAAGGCTGCACCAATGTCGATTCCGGCTGTATAACTCATTTAATTTGCTCCTATTTAAAAAATGTGGCACTCTTCAGGCGGCGCTCTTTCCGCCTCAACGGCTCGCTCCTCTCCATCGAACCATATGCCAAATCCCGGCCGAGCAGGGCAGCTCCAATAGCACCGGTGAGCAGAGGCTCGGGCGGTACCATGGGCGTAAAACCCAACTTTTTCTCGAATGCTTTTATAATTCCGATGCTCTTGGCTCCGCCGCCGGTTATCACAGTATCATTTTCTATCTTCAACCTTTCAGCCATGTGATATATCCGGCCGACAACACCTTCGAACAACCCTGCAACAATGTCCTCAACCGCTGCCCCTTCAGCCAGCCGGGAGACAATCTCCTGTTCAGCAAAGATGGTGCAGGTATTACTGATCTTTTCTTTCTTCTTCGCCCTAAGGGACATTTCGCCCATTTCCTCAAGCCCAAGTCCCAGAGCTTCGGCAATAACCTCCAGAAAACGGCCGGTACCCGCAGCACACTGATCATTCATAACAAAGTTTATCACTTTTTCATTATCCAGCTTGATCGCCTTACTGTCCTGACCGCCAATATCAATAACGGTCCGGGCCGTGGGGAAAAAGCTGTGAATGCCCCGGGCATGGCAGGCTATCTCCGTCATCTGCTTATCGGCAAAAGGTACGTTAATGCGGCCATACCCGGTAGCCAGTATATAGTGCACATCCTCGAAAGAAATTCCGGCTTGTTCCAGAGCCTGCGCCATAACTTTGTCGGCAAGCTGACGGTGTTCAGCCCCCGTGGGGCCGATAATTGATGCAAGGATCTCTTTATTAATGATCACCACCTTAGTCATTGTTGAGCCTATATCTACTCCGGCTGTAATAAGTTCCATATCTCCTCCTAATTCCTTCGTGACCCCCGCTGTGCCAATATCTCCATAAAAGCATCGATTTTTTGATTGAATTCGGAATCGGAATAAAGCCGTGAGTCACAGAGATCACCTTCGATAACTACAGCTGGCAAGCCGGTCTTCTCAGTCAACGCCTTCATAATGTCATCCTGACCCATATTATTCAACAGACAAGTCCTGGTTCTCTGCATTACAAGTCCATCTAATGAGTAGTCTTCCACCAGCTTGCCAAGAAACTCGATCCTACCTTTCAAACCCCTATTACCTGGAACAGAGAGTGAGAGTTTAACTATGCTTTCTAAGGGATTTTCCGGATCCATATCCTCAGGAGAACCATAGAGAAAGGAATTCATAGCGACAACCGGAACAGCACCATACGAGGCAAATTTTTTGATATGTTCTTCTAACTTAAAAAAAATCGGCAGGTTATCCCAATATAAACGATATCTCTCCTCAGTTACCATAGGCGAAATTTTTTGGGCTACTCTATCAAGCAACTCCGATTTAAGCTCCTGATTGTAAGCCACAGCCTGGGGTTCACCTCTGTATAAATAGTAGGGGAATATGTGACTAACAGCATCAAAAACACTCATGGGGGCTGGAATATTTTGACACAATTCTAGCGAATCCCACCACAATCTGTTGGCTTCCCGTTCAAGCACCAGACTCTGGCTGAGTCGATCAATATTGAAACGACGTCCGGTGAGTCTCTCAAGGAACAATACCATCTCCTTTAACTCATCGATGCCCTCTTTGACAAAATGAGCACCCTTTTCTTTACTGAATGCGTCGTGCATGCGAGGTCTCTCCATTACCCACAACGGCACATTATAGAAGCGGCTATACTTCTCCCACATTTTATATACTCCGGGACAGTAAGTTTCGCAAAACAACAGGTCCGGCTTGGGTATTCCGCCGTAAATAAGGTTCTCCTGCTCCTTAGCCGGTGTACCGTGGATAGCCCCAATCGAATTTCTAATTATAGAGCAGAGGTCTTGGGAATAACCAAGGGCTTCGGCTCGCTGACATAGGCCGGTACTGATACCGGCGACACCACAAAAGCCACCATATGCTTCAGGATAGACCACATTAATATCCATTGCTCTTAAAATCTCAAAAGGACTCATTCCCGAGCACCAAGCCACTAACTCACCCTCTTTTTTACTTTTCCACACGTCCTGCCAATACTTGTTCACCAAATCGGTTAATTTTCCCATCATTTTCAAAGGACGAACTTGATTTTCCATCTTGTTTTTACCTCCTTAACATTTCAAGAAAGTCTTCTATCATGGTCATCATCTGTCCTGTAGCTCTGCTATGGCTGGTTTCAAGCATAAGATCATGGGTTTCAAAATCCTTAGCCAGGGTAGGAAGCGCTGTCAAAGTAGCTTTGTCGATGATATATTAAAAATTCTCATTACCAGTTTTTTCGTACAGGTTAAAACAAGGTTGCATCCATCTATAGGCATGAAGCAACTTCGCCCCGACTTGGTACTCTTTTGCCGATTTCCATTAATTCCCGCTATCTGTTTATTCTCTCTGTGTGTATCCCTGAACGATATTTGCTCTGGCTCGCAATAATACAACCTATATGGAGAATTATGATCACCTATATCATGTAAAATTAGCTGGTTAATTTTGTGAGGGCCGTGGCATATCCGCCCTCGGCCCGGTGATTGATTTTTTATGAGTTCATCTTATTTAGACAGCATTAAAAAGTTATTCACAGTGAAAAAGTCGGGAGCAATCCTTGAAGCAGGCGCATAAAATATGTTTCTGGGATCATTAATACTATGGCTAATCGAAGCATGATGATTTTTTTCGTCAAGATAGATTGTAAGATCAAAATCCCCTACATTATTATTACCGCTCGGAGTCTCACTATAACTCACATACATAGAACACCACGTACGGAATGCGCCGGATTTGTCATATATCTCCTTGTACCAGATAGTATAAGTCTCCTGATCAATATAATTTACGTGCAGCCCCCAATTGTAATATGGATCTTTAGGCACCTGTTCCACAACCCATACTTTTCTGGGGACATAAATTACAGCATCCGGCGCAGGCGCCCATGCATCGCCTTTCCAACCCGGAACTTGAAAACCAAGTTTGATAAACCTGCCTGTGTAAGGGTATTTAGGAATATAACTTCCATCCGGATTTTCCTGGATATGAATTGTGTCTGGATAGGTAAAACCAACAAGAATTGTCTTTTCTCCAACGTACTTCCATTTCATGGAACGGTCTTTGCCGCACCACATGAAATTCAAATCCAACCAGCCATCAGATCCCATATAGGGATCAGACCTAGTCGTAGAGCCGGTTTGCCGAATCCTTCGGATGGCAGGAACATAGGCATAATTGACGTCGTCTCTTTTATCGTAAAATACGTAATCCAACGTATTAGTTCCTTTCATACTCATCGGATCTAAAACACATGAAAGGTGGTAATCCCTAACCATACTAGGATTCTTGGTTATTTCCTGACCCGGCGGTCTGCCAGACATATAAAGACGATAATCTAACCCATCAACATAACGTTCTATTCCTGATGTATTTATCCACGTAAAAGGTCTTTTCATTGCTGAAGCCATGAAACGATATACCTTATAGTTAAAGTTCGATATCATCTTTCTTCCCGCGTTGGCATCTTTAAGATCAATATTGGGAAAAGGAAACCCATAGATATTTATCGGAATTTTTCCTGTGCTCTTTTCGACTAAGTCACCCTCAGAGTTTATGTCAAATTTTCCGGCATTCTTTTTACCTGCAGCAATAAAACTGTCTGGAAGCTTGTATGTAAAATTAATCTTTCCAGGTGTAACAACAAAACCGCCCCTTTCAACTGCCCGATACAAGGCTGGAACCAACAGCTCTTTGTATTGAGCACAATTAGTCTTATCAATTACCTTGGGTAAATCCATAGCCTGCCCGATACTGCTCCATAAAAGCAGAATAAACAACGAACATAGTGATAATCCGAAAAACTTCCAAATTTTCATTCGTTTCATTTCTCCTTTTCCTCCCTTTACCTTTATAGTTGTTATACTTATTTTTTTCTCCGTCATTAAACAGCCCTTTTGAGGATCATATCAACTATAAAGGCGGTGTCAGGCAATACATGAAACAACAAAAGGGCTGTTTAATGACGGAGATGGCCTCTCTATAAGCATAATTTTTAGTTAATAAATAGTATGTAATCTGATATCTTATTACCACGAAAGAAGTTTTCGCCTGATAGCACTATACTATACAGGTCACTTAAACCTCTCCTCAAAGATTATCGGAAATGGCGACGGATAAACCAGGAGAAATTCGCTGAGTCGATCAACATCAGTAGCAGTGAATTGCGGAATTAGTAATCCAACCGCCGCCTTGCCCGAATTGAGAATATTTATGAGATTTCCGAATTCGCCGGAATCCTGATGCTGGCATTAGTATTAAAAAGCAACTATCCTATAATAGTTGGCAATCTACCTTTATTCGTTGGCAAAAAATGAAAACATGAAACGTGTCAAGTAGAAAACTGTAGCCTTGTGATTGGACTGGCGATTTATAAAAGCACGCCTACCCGTTTACCGTCCTTGATGGCCTCATCAGTACCGAAGACATTCCAGTGAGATTCTCTGGCATCACCGATGAGATGAAGTTCGGGAACTTTCCCGATCAGGGAGTGATACAAAGTCTCTGTGGGCGGTTTGGATGTGACAAGAATCACGGTGTCCACATTCTCCACTGCGCTCGGCTGGTAGGTGAGAACATTCATCAGGTTCACGGTGTGATCGCTAATGCTCGTGATGGCACAATCCGGAATAAACTTCGCCTTGGGCAATACTCGCAAGGCAATGATCTGGTTAACACCGAGCTCGCTTACCGTCCTGCCAAGGCTCGAATCTATACTGATAATGGTAACTTCTTTCCCCTGATCCGCAAGTTTCTCAGCCAGACCGGGGCCAACTTCGTAGCCTGTTGTATCGTAGATCACAACACGTTGACCAACACCTTTCTTACTCAATATAACACCTTCGGGCGTCTGCACATAGTCAGCATCCGCACCGGGAATAGGATTCAGCTGGTTTTGAGTGATGCCGTCTCGAGAATACGTGGAACCCGTTGCAACGACTACCGCGTCCGGCTTGAGTGACGCGATGAATTCAGGTGTTGCTTCTGTGTTCAGCACAATGTTAACATTTTGTTTTTTGAGTTGCAGCGAGAGCCAGCGGACAATGTCACTGCGATCGGCCAGACCGGGAAGCTGTGCCTCCAAATGAACATGGCCACCCAGCACGCCCAACTGCTCAATCAAAGTGACGTCGTGTCCGCGCTGAGAGGCAATCATGGCAGCTTCCATGCCTGCCACACCGCCTCCGGCAATGACGACCTTCTTCTTCTTAGCTGCCGGCGCGAGCGGAGGTTCGTGCTCGTGTCCAAACTCTGGGTTGACGGTACAACCGCCAAGTTGACCCTTGCAGATACGCAAAAAGCACCCCTCAAGATCGCCGATGCAGGCGCGGATCTCATCTGTTTCCCCCCGTCTTGCCTTGTTTGCCCACTGGGGATCAGCAAGAAATGCACGGGCCACAAAAACAAGATCGCATCGGCCTTCGGCCAGTGCCTGTTCAGCAAACTCAGCACTGGTGATGCGACCACCGCCAATGACAGGGATATTTTCTACAACCTCACGAACTGCTGCAGAGGCATAAAGATGGGTACCCTGAGGAAAATACGAAGGAGGATAGTGGAAATGAGTCATCTGAGGTTTTTGGCCGCGGGCCGTAATGCGCAACCAATCGATCTTGCCGGTGTCAGCCATCGTTTTACATACTTTTACCCCCTCATATAGACCTGGACCGCCTAGTGTCGATTCATCGGCATTGACTGCAAAGCCGAGGGCAAACTCGCGCCCGCAACGCTCCCGAATCACGTCGATGATCTCGAAAATAGCCTGCAACCGTCGTTCCATGCTGCCACCATACATGTCTGTGCGTTTGTTATACAAAGGAGAGACGAGACACTGCAGACCGGAACCGGCTCCGATAGGAAACTCGACACCATCAGCGCCGGCTTCCCTGGCATTTGCAGCCAGCACACCGTGTGCCTCAACAAGCGCTTGGATCTCTCCGATTGTCATTGATCGGGCCTGGTTGTCTCCCCACAACGTTTGTGGAATCGCACCTGAAGGCTGAGGCAAACCGGGAGCCCCCGTCATCCAGACTCCCTGAACAAGCGCTTTAGAACCCGCCCGGTGGACGGCGTCAATGACCCTTGCCTGCATTGGAATCCCTTCCCGATCGTATGCAGGCAGGAACAGGCCAGGATACATACCAGGCCACGGCATCACGAGACAACTTGCGAGAACACAGACACCCGCCCCGCCCTTGGCACGAGCTTCGTAGTAGCCGACCTGCGCATCCGAGCCTGGGATCAAACCGACAACATGGTGAGGGGCCATGAAAATCCGATTCTGGACTTCCATTGACCCTAATTTTATAGGACTAAATAAATAATTAAAATTACTCACTATTGCTTCTCCTTTATAATATAGGTTTTGGCCAATAAATATCAATAGTTATAGCGCTTATTTTATTCATGATCGAATTGGAACCGTCTGCATATTATCCATAGAGGATTTCCTTAGTGCCAATATCTCCATGAACGCATCAATCTTGCCGTTTACCTCGGAATCGGAGTAAAATCGTGGGTCACAGAGATCCCCTTCAATTACCACCGCAGGCAGCCCGGTCTTCTCGATCAACGTCTCCGTGATATTCTCTTGACCCATGTTGTTCATCAGACAAGTTCGAGACCGCTGCATCACAAATCCGTCTAATGAAAAGCCCTCCACCATCTTGTTTATCCACTCAATTCTACCTGTTAAACCGCGATTCAGCGGGCTTAGGAGGTTAAATTCAACAATGTACTTTAAAGGATTTTTCAAATCCAAGCCCGGATCAAAACCAAAAACATAGGGAAAGTAAGCTACAACCGGAACAGCGCTATAAGATGCAAATTTCTGAGTAAGCTCTTCTGTTTTATAATAGACCGGAAGGTTGTCCCAATAAAGACGATATTTCTCCTCACCCATCAAGGACCCCGTCTTATGGGCCACCCTCTCAGCCAGCTCGTCTTTGAGCTCTTGGTAGTAAGTAACGGCTTCCGGCGTGCCCCTGCGCAAATACCATGGAAAGATATTGGCAAACGCATCAAACATGCTCATGGGAGCCGGTATGTTTCGACACATTTCAACCCCATCCAGCCGAAGATCCGAGGCTTTCCGTTCAAACGCCAGCCTCTGGGAAAGCCTGTCATGATCGAATCGGCGGCCGGTAAACCTCTCGAGAAATATGATGATTTCCTGGAGTTCCTCAATGCCGTCATTCACAAGTTGAGTGCATTCCTCTTTAGTAAACGCATCGTGTATGCGTCCTCTCTCCATTACCAGCAAGGGGACATTAAAAAACTCGCTCCATTTCTTCCACATTTTGTATATACCGGGACAATAGGGCTGACACACCATTATATCAGGATCAGGCAATCCTCCCCAGGGAAGCTTCTCCGGCGCAATATTACCGTGGGTACTTCCAATCTGGTTCCTGAGGACTGAGCACAGATCAGGTGAATAGCCCAAAGTCTCGGCTTGCTGACACAGCTCACCGCTGGCACCCGCAGCCGAACACAAAGAGCCATATCCCTCAGGCCAGACCACCTGGATGTCCATCGCTGACAAAACCTGAAAAGGACTTGCGCCCGAAACCCATGCCACCAGCCCCCCATTTTTTTTTCTTTCCCACACATCCTGCCAATATTTGTTTATCAAATCCGGCATTTTTTCCATCGTCTTTAATGGGCGAACCTGATTTTCCATCTTGTTTTTACCTCCTTAACATTTCAAGAAATGCTTCGA
>DYJH01000131.1 GCA_020723255.1 Desulfonema limicola
TCCGTTTTAAAATTTTTCTTAACATTGGTGTACACTTTTTTCAACATACCTCATTAAACACAGGCATCGTGAAGAATCAATGAACTTGTTTGTTCATTTTTTAAGACATTTTGCCAAAGCTGTTTGAGAGGACTTTTGTTAGATTTTTGTTAATTACAAGTTAAACTTATGTTAAAGATTATATACTTGGAAGGGATTGTATTCCAGACAGCAAATAGCTTGTAATGATTACAGAACTTAACTTGTTGACAAAAGTTTGTGCAGAAAATAATATCTAAAACAAACTTTATGAATATTTTCTATTATAATAAGGTATATAATAAAATCAGAGGTCTTGATATCCATGATAGCTATTAATGACAGACAGAAGCCAAGAATGGGAATAAAAAAACAAAAACGTTTGGATGCTTTTGAAGAATTTGATGCATCCCAGTTATATTGTCCAAAGTGCAGGCAGGCTGTGCCGGTGCGAAAACGTCTGCTTCTTGTCCTGTCCGAAGGGGATAAATACGAATATTTGTGCGCATTTTGCTCGGAGACGGTCGGAACCAAGATAGATAGAAATACCAAGCCGGTTTCCATAATCGGTTAAGTTTTAAAAACCGTAAAATTATTAAAGATAAAAAGTGAGGGGAATAACATGCTTGACTTTATGCGGAAAAATGCAGGCTCCTGGATGATAAAAGGCATTCTTGGAATAATAGTAGTGGTATTTATCTTCTGGGGGGTTGGAAGCTTCCGTTCACACCACGCAAATAAGGCGGCCACCGTGAATGGCGAAGTGATTACCGTTAAGGAATATCAGGAGGCTTACAATAATCTTGTCGAGCAGATAAAAGCTAAATTGGGAAATAATTTTAATGAAGAAACATTGAAAGTATTTAATTTTAAGAAGAAAGCGATAGATGATTTGATTGACAAAAAACTTCTTGCTCAGGAAGCAAAAAAATTAAAATTCAGAGTTACAGACAATGAACTTGTACAATTAATCGGAGGCATTAAAGCTTTTCAGAGAGATGGAGTTTTTAATAGAAAAGAATATGAAAGAGCTTTAAGCCGCAATCATATGGTGCCTGATGAATTTGAAGCTTCTGTAAGAGATTCTCTTATCATGGATAGATTAATTTCATTTATCACAAGCAGTGTTAAAGTAACAGAAAATGAAGCGCTTGAGTGGTTTAACTGGAAAGGCGCTTCTGTTAATATTGATTATGTTCTTTTTAACCCTGATAAATATAATAACATCAATTTTTCGCCTCAAGAGCTTAAAGAATTCTTTGATAAAAACAAGGAATCCTATAGAACAGAAAAAAAAGTAAAAGCCGCTTATGTTTTGTTTGAGCCTGATGCATTTGTTTCACAGGTAAAACTGGATGATAAGGAAGTAAAGGAATATTACGAAAACAAAATAGATAATTTCACTCATCCGAAAACTGTGGAAGCAAGCCACATTCTTTGCAAGGTTAATGAGGGAGCAAACGCTTCAGAGGTTGAAGCTGCAAAGCAAAAGGCAGATAATGTATTAAAGATGATAAAGGAAGGACAGCCTTTCGAAGAGCTTGCGAAAAAATATTCGGATTGTCCAAGCAAGGCAAACGGAGGACATTTAGGCGCCTTTGAAAAAAAAGTTATGGTTGAACCCTTTGCGAGTAAAGCCTTTTCCATGAAGCAAGGCGAAATAAGTGAGCCGGTTCTGACAAAATTCGGATGGCATATCATCAAAATTGACAAAATAAACAAAGAAAGTACTTTTTCTCTAATAGAAGCGGAAAATGAAATAAGAAAAAGACTGATTGGTGAAAAAGCAAAAAAGCTTGCCTATGATGAAGCCGAAAAAGTATGTGACATGGCGATAAATATGAATGACCTTGCAAAAGCATCAACCAAATCAGGGGTAAAAATCAAAACAACTGATTTCTTTTCCAAACGTGATGCTTCCAATGCAACCGATGCCGACAAGCAGGCTTTAATAGAATCCGGTGTTTTCGAGATGTCAGATAAGGAAATTAGTGACATTAAAGAAATAGGAAACAGATATTGTGTTGTTGAAGTTATTAAGACAAAGCTGCCAAAAATACCTGATCTAAAAGATGTGGCAGAAGCAGTAAAAGTTGATCTGTCAAAAGCAAAGAAGTGGGAAAAAGCCAAAAAAGATGCTGAAGATCTGCTATCTGCTCTAAAAAATGGGAAAGACTTTATAAAAGAATGTCTAAAATACGGGCTTACACCATCCGAAACAGGGTTTTTTGGACGCAACGAATCTATAGGAACTATCGGACATGAGCCTCAGCTTTCAGATGCTGCTTTCAAGCTTTCCAATAGCAAGAGATTTGCTGAAACTCCGGTAAAGGGTAAAAATGGATATTATGTGATGCTTTTTAAGGAAAGGATATATCCTTTGGCACAAGACTTCGGCAAAGAAAAAGAAAAAATTATAAAAGCTCTTATTGAACAGAAAAAAGAAAATACTTTTAGCTCCTGGCTCGCTAAAGTCAAAAACAATAGTGAGATTGTAATTGAAAAAGAATTTCTGGAACCGTAATAACTTGTGTATTTACCGCTACTTTCAGCGGAAAACCTTAATAACAGCTTTATGTTCAACCATCTTACAATCATCGGTTGGAATAAATAATGAATACTGGCAGAGATGATAATTTCGGATATCTATCAAAAAAGTGTCCGGAGTGTCTTACCTATATTCCTCTTGCTGCGGACATTTGCCCTTCATGCAAGCAACGGGTTGGGAAAGTTACCAGAACCGGAATGGCTAAACGGCCTGTTAATTGGAATTCATATTTTATGCTCATTTTAGCAGTCGCTGCCTTCTCTTTTTATATCTGGTGGGCCTTTGTTAAAGATTAAAACGGCTTAATTTTTATGAAATTTGATACAATTTTTAATAATTATACTCGTAGGAATTTAGCGAATATTTCCCAAGAACATCGCTGTTTATTAAATCGAGAAAACGAGATGGCCGATCAAAAATCATACCTGAACTTCTGTCATAAGTTTTTTTAGGATATGTAAAGTAAAGATTCTTTTTTGCGCGGGTGGCCGCAACATACATAAGCCGCAACTCTTCTTCAAGTTCTTCGGGATTATTTATAGAATGCAGAGAAGGGAATCTGCCGTCTAATGCCCATATTATAAACACAGTGTGCCATTCAAGTCCTTTGGCAGAATGAATAGTTGAAAGAACAAGCCGGTTATCCCCGCTAAAATTTTCAGATAACGAATCGTCAACTATAGTATTAGGGGGTTCAAGAGACATATCAGCAAGAAATTCTACCAGGTTGCTATATCTTTCCATTATCGACAAAAGATGTTCAATATCTTTTTCTCTCTTCGGGTAGTCATCAAATCTATATTTTAACACGGGCAGATAATATTCGGCGATTTCTTTTCCAATATCATAAACTGACCTTGCGGCAGGATCAATTTTTGTAAAAAGATCTTTAAGCTGTACTAAATTTTCATGAACACCTTTCGGTATTCTAGCAGTAAAAAGGCCGGTATGTCCGGAGTTTTCCATTATTATTGCATCGAAGATATTATTAGCAGTTTTTTGGCCTATTTTATCTATAAGGAGAAGTAGTCTCTGCCAGTTCAGCCTGTCTTTAGGATTAACAATAACTTTCATGTGAGCCAGAATATCTTTTATGTGAGCAGATTCTACAAATTTATATCCCCCGACTTTTTTAAAAGGCAAACCGTTTCTTGCAAGCTCAATTTCCAGATCAAATGAATGATAACCGGCCCTGAACAGAACGGCGATTTCATTTAAGGGAATGTTATTCCGTATAAGCTCTTTTATCTTTTCAACAATAAACAATGACTGGCCGTTTTCGGTTGATGTCCTTATCAGAAGCGGCTTATCGCCTCCCTTTCTTCTTGTAAAAAGAATTTTGGAATACTTTTCTGATGCTTTTTCAATTATGATATTGGTTAAATCAAGTATAGGCTGGTCGCTTCGGTAATTTTCTTCAAGAGCAATTATGCGTGTGCCGGGAAATAATTTTGGGAATTCCATAATATTTTTAAAATTTGCTCCCCTGAATGCGTATATACTCTGGGAATCATCCCCGACAACCATTACGTTTTTATTGCTACCTGCAAGAAGGCATACTATATCCGCCTGCAATTTATTTGTATCCTGGTATTCATCCACCATTAAATGCTCATAAGACGAAGAAATCCTCTCTTTTAAATCAGAATTATCTTCCATAAGAGTTTTAAACCGTATAAGCAAATCATCATAATCCATATATGAATGCATGCTTTTCCGTTTTATATATTCTTTATATATTTTCTTAATCATACCCATATGTTCTGAAAAATGAATATAATCATTTAGCACAATATCCTCGATTGTTAAAACCTTGTTTGCTGCTTTGCTGAATATATTTGCAAGTGTCTGCTTTTTTGGAAAGGAAGCATGTTTAACAGTATTCAGGATTTCTTTTCTAATTATGCCGATAAGAGTTTCAGAGTCATCGCGATCTAAAATATTAAACCCTGAATCGAATCCTATATATCGAGAATACCTGCGGAGAATATAATTGGCAAACGAATGGAAAGTTCCGCCTGAAACTCCTTCACAGCGGATGTCAAGAAGATTAGTTGCTCTTTTTAGCATTTCCTGTGCTGCTTTTCTGGTAAAAGTAAGAAGTAAAATAGCACCGGGGCTTGTTCCTTCTTCAACAAGACGCGCAACACGGTATGTAAGGGTTCTGGTTTTACCGCTTCCGGCTCCAGCTATAACAAGAAGAGGGCCTTTTGTATGAATAACTGCTTCATACTGTGAAGTGTTAAGCTCTTTTTCATAAGAAATATAAAATTTTTGCTGCACAATCGCGTTCTCTTTTTTTATATATTATGCTTCTTCATAAATATAGCTGAATGCCTTATTATCTAAGGGTAAAAAAGCTCTAAAACTGGGGAGAATTAACCTTTAGATTTTAGTTTTCTTTCATAAGAAATCTGCTTTGTCAATATTTGTTCTTATCTAACAGAATTTGTTGGCTTTATTTGTTGACTTTTGCAAATATATATAGTAGTAGAAATAAAATGATTTAAAAGTTTGCTTAAAATGCCTTGGCTGTAAGGGATGCCCTTAAAACAAACAAAGGAGAAAAGAGATGAAAAAAGAAAAAAAAGTTGGACCGGTTAAAAAAACTGTTGCAACCAAATCCAAGAAAGCAGCAGCTCCAAAGAAAAAAGCAGCGCCCAGCAAGGCTGTGAAAAAAACAGCCGTGAAAAAAACAACTGCTAAACCCGTTAAAGCAGAAAAAGCTAAAGCCCCAAAAAAACAAGCTGCGCCTCAGGTTACAATTCTTGGTTCCGTCCTTACTACTATCAAGAGAAGCAAAAACGGAATATCAATCGCAAAGATCAAGGAAAAAACTGCTTTAGAGCAAAGGCAGCTGAGTAATGCTCTTTATAAGCTATTAAAGAATGGTAAAGTGGCTGTAAAAGAGCGTGGAGTATATGTTGCAAGCATAACCGGATAATATTCTCTTTTACGCTTTTTAATTTTTTATTCCTTGCGGGGTGGCTATTCTTACGTTTTTTATGACGAAAAGAATGGAATGCTATAGTGTTTCCTGTGGCCTATTGATAGCTTTGCATAATATCCGGTTGGAGATTATGCAAAGCTATTTTTTCCGACGTTTATGCAGTTTATTGTTATGCTTAATACGTAAGAACTGGTGTAAGTTTTTGCATTTTATATGCGTTCTTCCTTTCATTCATATCTGTTTTTTTATCTTAATCCTTTATTATCAATAATCGAAATTAATTACACGTTTATCTTGTTATAGTCTTAACAATATGATAATTTAAAAAAATTGAAAATGGTTGCTGTGTTATTATGTATTAAGAATTTTTACAAAAAAAATACAAATTGCGCAATAATTAAAAATTAAAAACACCGGATTATTGCTTTTGAAATATATTCCTAATTTAGATTCCATGACCTACAGGTTTGACTTTGAAATAGGTCATCTTATAAAAAGCCCGTGCAGAGAATGTCAGACGATAGCAAACTTTCCCGAGTGCGCCGAAACTTGTGTTGTTATAGGCAGAATACAGGCTATTTTATCTAAAGGCATATCTTGCACAAGAAGAATCTGACGTCGCCTCGTTTTTTTGGCCTATGATTTTAACAGTTATCAGGTTTGATAATGAAAAAGCCGGAGCAGTTCAAATCCAAAAGCTACGATATTTCCGAAGATAAGCAAGGCAATATTACTGTCCGTTTTCACGGCAAGATGGATGTACAATCCTCAGCTGCCATAATTGATCAGCTTCTGAGTGAAATAGATTCATTGTCCCCATTATCTTTTACAGCTGACCTTGATGATATTTCGCATTTTGACGATTTTGGCCTTCTGGTTCTAATAGAATTAAAAAAAGCTTTAAAAAAGAAAAAGTGTGTCTTAAGTCTTACAGACAACAGCAGTAAAGCAAAAAATATTCATATTCTGGAATCTGATTTTGAGAGGTCTGCCTCAATTGTTAAAAGAAAGAGACTGCAAAGATTAATTGAGCAGGTAGGTGAATCTGCATTAGAGGTTGTTTACAATTTTAGAGTATTTGCCTCTTTTTTAGGCTCGGTTATCTTATCATTTTGCCATATTTTCCGTCATCCGATGTCCCTTCGTATTAATGACACAATATTATGCATGGAAAAAACAGGTGTTAATGCGCTGCCTATTATAGCTCTTATTAGTTTCCTCCTCGGTCTTGTTATAGCCTTTATGTCTTCTCTTCAGCTGGAACAGTTTGGCGCCAATTTATATATTGCGTCTCTCGTATCCATTGCTATGGTTTCGGAACTTGGCCCAATAATGACTGCAATAGTTGTTGCAGGAAGATCCGGATCCGCTTTTGCTGCCGAAATCGGCTCCATGAAGATATCAGAAGAAATAGACGCCCTGTTTGTTATGGGCTTCGATCCTACTATTTTCCTTGCAGTTCCCAGAATTCTTGCCTCAATTATTGTAGTGCCGCTGCTGACTCTTTTTTCGGATATTTTTGCAATTGCAGGCGGCCTTGTAGTGGGAGTGTTCATCCTAGATTTAACTACAAGTTCATATCTGACACAAACAATTAAAGTATTAAATCTTTTTGAAGTTTGCTGGGGGATTTCAAAAAGCATCGTATTTGCCATTATAATATCATGGGTTGGATGCTTGAAGGGTTTCCAGACAAAAGGAGGAGCAGATGCAGTAGGAAATGCAGCAACATCCGCCGTCGTGAGCAGTATTTTTCTTATTATTCTGTTTGATTCAATGTTTGCTGTGGGACGAAGCTACTGGAGGTAGAAAAGGGTATGGAGGAAAAATTGCTCAGCGTAAGAAACCTTGTGGCCCGGTATGGCGATGAGGTGATACTTGACAATATCAGTCTTGATGTTTTTAAAGGTGAAATACTTGTAATTTTAGGAGGAAGCGGCTGCGGAAAGAGCACTCTTTTAAGGCATATGGTGGGCCTTTCTGCACCATCATCAGGAAGCGTTTATATTGATGGCGCTGATATTACGATATGTGATACTAAAACACTCCACAACATTTTAAAAGGAATTGGCATCCTGTTTCAAAACAGCGCTCTTTTAAGCTCTATGACTGTCGGAGAAAATATTGCTTTGCCGATTACCGAATACTCGGGTCTTGATAAATGTTCTGTTGATATCCTTATAAATTTAAAATTATGCTCGGTTGAGCTTGAAGGTTATGAAGACTATCTGCCTTCCCAGCTTAGCGGCGGCATGAAAAAAAGGGCGGGGCTTGCCCGAGCTCTGGCGTTAAATCCTAAACTATTATTCCTCGATGAACCAACTGCAGGATTGGACCCGATTATATCTTCGGAAATAGATGATCTGATACTCCAAATCAATGAAAAATTCGGCACAACGATAGTTATTGTTACACACGACCTTGATACGATATTCACTGTTGCAAAACGGATTATAATGCTGGATAAAAAAACGAAAAGCATAATCGCCGAAGGCAACCCGAAGTATTTAAAAGATTACAGTCCCGATCCGTTGGTAAGACAGTTTTTTAACCGTAATCTAAAAACAGAGACAGCATGGCTACAATAAAAACAAAACTAAATGTCGGGCTTTTTGTTATAATAGGACTTTTTGTTGCCTTCATTGCAATAATCTGGGTCGGCATGTCACACTATTTTGAGCAGGGGCGTCTTTATTCCGCCTATTTTAATGATTCGGTACAGGGTTTGTCAAAAGATTCGCCGTTAAAATTCAGAGGAGTCACAATAGGAAGGGTTTCCGATATAAAAGTTGCCCCTGACGGAAAGCTCATTGAAGTTATTTTAAAAATCGAATCCGATATGAAACCGGATAAAAATATAGTCGCTCAATTAAGATCGGTCGGAATTACAGGCATTATGTTTGTAGAACTGGATTTAAAGAAGAAGGGCGAGCCGGATCTTTCCCCGTCGCTGAGTTTTGCGCCGGATCATACGGTTATAGACACTAAACAATCTGAAATAACACGATTTTTAGATAGTTTAAGTGATATTATAGCCCAGATAAATAAGATTGATTTCGAAGGATTGTCAAATAAGACAAAATCTACTTTAGGTAAAATCGACAGTGCAGTGAATGAAGCCAGGATTGCTAAAGTCTCTTCCGATTTCAGAGTATCGCTGGATAAATGGAACAGAGCGGTAGCCTCTCTGGAAGTTGCGGCGAGTACATTTAAAACTTTTACGTTAAACACCGACAAAGCAGTATCAAACCTGAATAATACCGTTACAAAAATAGAAGATATAATAGCCGGCAACAAGGACAGCGTTGCACAGGCAATTAAAAATTTAAACAGCGCCGTTAATAATGTGGGGTTACTAGTAATTGAAGGAACAGAATTTATTAAAAACACTGGTCAGAATTTTTCATCTCTTCAACAGCAGATACTTTCTACCATGCAAAGCGTAGAAAAAACCAGTGAAACCTTAAACCGCTCAGTCGAACAAATTTCTGATCAGCCGTCCCTTCTTCTTTTCAGTGCTCCACAACCTGAAAAAGAAGTAGAAAAAGACCGGGAGCGGCAATAACTTTACAGGAGCTAATATGAAGATTTTTTTGAAAGGTTTCCCAAAAATTTATTTTGTGTCTTTAATCGCGTTTTTTTTAATTTTAGGCGGATGTGGCGGTTTCGGTGGATCGGGAACAAAAACGGATTTCTATACACTTGAATACAGTCCGCTAAAACTTGCCGGAATGAATACCCTGCCGTTTACTATTAATATTGAGCGCTTTAAATCCCCTTTATACAATTCAGATAAAATCAGTTATAAAAAAAATGATTTCCAGACGGATGAATACCTTTATCACAGATGGGAGACAGATCCTGCTAGATTAGTTTCTTATTTTCTTTTCAGAGATATCAAAAGCTCCGGCCTTTTTAAAGGGGTGTTTACTTATGAGGCAGGTTTTCCGGCCACATATTCTGTTTCCGGAACAGTTGATGAGTTTTTTGAAGATGATAGAGGAAAAACATGGGAAGCTGCGCTTTCACTAGATATTGTGCTCATGGCGACAAATGAGCCTGATCTTAGCAAAAAAATTCTTTTTCAGAAAAAATACAGCACAAGAAAAGTATGCGCCGAAAAAACTCCCAAGGCTCTTGCAGAAGCAATGAGCAAAGCGATGAACGAATTATCAGGTCAGATTATAACCGACATTCACAACAGCCTTTCTAAAAAAACAGAATAAATATCGAGGCGTACATGTCGAACCATCTGCCAATATAAATAGAGGGATTGCCTTCAAAAGAGTTGGCGATAGGGAAAACCAAATATAATTCATTAATACAAAACAGGATTAAATTATCATGGCTAACCAAAGTTTAATCGATCTTGTTGAATGGAAAAATCTGAAAAAACATGCCGGTGTAATAAATCGTAAAAAAAATCATCTAAAAAACCTGATAAATGAACAAGGCCGTATAGATAATTTTTCCTTAAACGGCGTTGGTATTTTCTATGATTTCTCAAGACAAAGAGTTGATGCTGAAGCAATGGATCTTCTATATAAGCTGGCCCAATCGCGAAAAATAAAAAAACAGTTTAAAGATATGATGAGCGGGAAAAAGATAAATACTACTGAAGAAAGAGCTGTACTTCATACCGCAACAAGGTCCTTTTCGGGTTTGCCTTTGATGCTGGACGGCAAAGATATAATTCCTGATATGCTGGCGGTAAATAAAAAAATAAAAGACTTTTCGTTAAAATTTCATTCCGGCAGGATTAAAGGCCAAACAGGCAAAGCATTTGAGCACCTGGTAGTAATAGGAATAGGCGGTTCATATCTCGGAACAGAATTTGTCTGCACAGCGCTGAAGCATCTTTCCAAAGATAATATCAGAATACATTTTCTTTCAAATGTAGATATTCATAATTTCGGGGAAATAGCAGCGTCAATCGATCCTGAAAAAACTCTCTGGATAGTTATTTCAAAGAGCTATACGACTTCCGAGACAACCGCCAACACAAATCAGGCCTACGAATTTATGAAACAAAAAGGTCTTGATCCTTCAGAACATTTTGTAACTGTGACAAGCAAGGGAAGTCCCGGAGATGATCCTGCGTCAAATCCTGTGTTGGCATCGTTTCACATGTTTGATTTCATAGGTGGAAGATACAGCGTTACCTCGGCAGTTGGCGGTGTTCCATTAAGCCTTTATCTGGGATATGATGTATTTGAACGTTTTTTAAAAGGTGCTGAAGAGATGGATTTGCATGCGAAAGAAGCTCCTTTAAGTAAAAATCTACCTCTTATAGCGGCGCTAATCTCTGTATGGAACAATAATTTTCTTAATTATCCGGCACAGGCAATAATTCCCTATGCCTCTCCTTTATCAAAACTTGCTCCCCATATTCAGCAACTAAATATGGAAAGCAACGGAAAATCAGTGACAAATAACGGCGATATTCTTGATGTGCCGACCGGCGCCATTATCTTTGGCGAACCGGGCACCAATGCCCAGCATTCGTTTTTTCAGCTTGCGCACCAGGGACGGCCCTTCCCCATAGATTTTATAGGAGTTATAAATCCATGCTATAAGCAGTATAAGAATAAGTCAAAAGGAGTTACAAACCACCAGGAGCTCTGGGCCAATTTAATAGCTCAGCCGACAGCGCTTGCCACCGGCAAAGAAGATGCCGATCCTGCAAAATGCTTTTCCGGAAACAGACCTTCATCCACCATTTTGTTAAATGATTTATCTCCCGAAAACATCGGCCGTCTTCTCTCGTTTTATGAAGCAAAAACAGTTTATGAAGCATTTATATGGGGCATAAATCCGTTTGATCAGTTCGGAGTTGAACTGGGAAAAAATCTTGCATCCGGCGTCAGAAAGAAAATGGCGGAGAAAAATACAAACCCGGAATATGCTTTCGATGACGCCGATCCGATTACAAGGTTTTATCTTAAAAAGCTGTTTTCATAACTATCAGGCTTTAATATCAACTATTGAAAGGAGAAGACTATGAAAAAGTATAGCGCTGAGTTCTTTGGAACATTTTGGCTGGTTATCGGCGGGTGCGGCAGTGCGGTTATAGCTGCTGCGTTTCCAAACGTAGGCATAGGTTTGCTTGGTGTTTCTCTTGCCTTCGGTTTGACGGTGCTGACTATGGCCTTTGCGATTGGGCACATATCCGGCTGCCATCTCAATCCGGCAGTATCTGTCGGGCTCTGGGCCGGTGGTCGTTTTCCTGCTAACCAGCTTCTGCCTTACATAATTGCGCAAGTCTTAGGCGCGATTGCTGCAGGCGGTGTTCTTTATATCATTGCCAGTGGCAAGGCTGGTTTTGATGTATCCGCCGGGTTCGCTTCAAATGGCTACGGTGCCCATTCGCCCG
>DYJH01000132.1 GCA_020723255.1 Desulfonema limicola
CTTTTACGTTAAAATAATTAACAAACTGCCGTTAAAATAATGTGGGAATCTACAGCACGGCAAGTATCTACGACCTCCGCGCCCACTCGTCTTTGATATTCCAAATTGGATTTTGGGGTTATAAATGGTATTGACAGAGGTATAACTAATGGGCATAATAAAGTAAATAAAAAGATTTATTAGATTGGAGGTGTTTTATGCCCGGAGTCAAAACGGCAATATCACTAGATGAAGAGTTACTTTTAAAAGTCAATAGATTAGCCAATGATTTGCATGTTTCCCGAAGCAAGATTTTTACCCTGGCTGTACAGAATTATTTAAAAATACAAGAAAATAAATCTTTGCTTGCTCAGTTGAATGAGGCGTATGAAGACTTTCCTATCGAGAAAGAAAAAGAAGTTTCAAAATCCATGCGTATTAAACACAGCAAAATTATTGGACAAGAGTCATGGTAATTAAACAAGGCGAAATATTTTGGATTGATCTTGCCGAACCAAAAGGTTCGGAACCGGGCTACCGTCATCCGCATATCGTAATTCAAAACAATTTATTTAATGCCAGTCGAATAAACACCGTTGTAGTTTGTTCTCTTACCTCGAATCTTAACCGGGCAAAGGCTCCCGGTAATATCCTGTTAAACAAAAGCGAAGCAAACCTCCCCCAAAAAAGCGTCGTCAATATTTCTCAAATTTTCACAGTCAATAAAAGTGATTTGGTTGAAAAAATAGGGCAGGTGTCGGAAAAAAGAATCACGGAGATTCTTGATGGCATAAAATTGCTTACCGAACCCCGGGAGGTTTGAGGGAAATTGCTGTTGACAATATTATAATAAAATCTATATTATTACTTGTAAATATAAGTTAGGGGTGTTGCAAAGCAGCTGAGAACCCGGAATATGGGTAACCCTTGGAACCTGATCAGGATAATGCCTGCGAAGGGAAACGAGTCCTCTTTAATTAAGATAATGTAATGGCCGTTTCTCTGTTTATGGGAAACGGCTTTTTTTATTAATTTCAAATACGGCCTGGTTGGCAATTTAAAACATTGGCCGGAAAGAAAGGAGTAAGTATTATGGCATTGGATGAAGTTGTCATCACTCAGGCAATTATTGAGCGGTATTATAAAAAACTTATGGATAATCTTGAAACAGACGTTGCGATTGTCGGCGGAGGACCGTCAGGTTTAATTGCAGGTTATTTTCTTGCTAAAGCCGGAAAAAAAGTGGCGCTTTATGAGCGAAAGCTTAGCATAGGCGGCGGCATGTGGGGCGGCGGCATGCTGTTTAATGAAATTGTTATTCAGAAAGCTGCAATTCACCTGCTTGAGGAGTTTGGCATTCGCTACAATAAGTTCAGGGAAGATTGCTATACAGCCGATTCTATTGAGGCAATTACTTCCTTAACCGCAGGAGCTATCCGGGCAGGTCTTACCGTATTTAACTGCATTTCCGTGGAAGATGTAATGATGCGTCCGGAAGGAATCGTGGGGCTTGTAATCAACTGGTCTCCTGTTGAGATGGCCGGATTGCATGTTGATCCGCTTACCGTCCGTTCTAAATTTGTAGTTGATGCCACAGGACATGCAATTGAAGTGGTTAAAGTGGTAGTAAAAAAGGTTCCTGGAAAACTTTTAACTCCAAGCGGAGTGATCGAAGGTGAAAAATCCATGTGGGCGGAAAAAGCGGAAAATCTTACGCTTGAAAACACAAAAGAGATTTTTCCGGGGTTATATGTAGCCGGTATGGCTGCAAATGCAACATTCGGCGGCCCGCGTATGGGACCGATTTTCGGCGGAATGCTTCTTTCGGGTGAGAAAGTGGCTAAAGAACTTCTTCAACGATTGTAATTTAGCCAGAGCAATCTATAGACTTCCAGATAATGGTTTAGGCAAGGCAGCAGGGAGGAGGCTGTATTGTATAATACGCCGAAAACCGATAACGCAGCCAAAAATATTATCTGGAAGTCTATGTTTATTCCCATCCGCCGCCAAGGGCCTTATATAGAGCAACCAGATTGGTTGATACGGTGCGTATGCTTTGAACAAGGGCATCTTCAGAAGCATAGAGGGCGCGCTGGGCTAAAAGTATATTCAGATAATCAGTCTGGCCGTAGATATAAAGCTGTTTGGCAAGATCCACGGCCTTTTTGTTTGCATTAACCGCGTCATAAAACGCCTTTATTCGTTCCCCTTCTTTTGCTGAGACAACCATGGCATTATCGACCTCCTGCAATGCCTTGAGGATGGTTTGCTTGTAAGAAATTGCAGATTGTTCCTGTAATGCTTTTTGCAGCTCGATACTTGATATTGTTTTGCCTGTGTTGAAAATCTGCCAGCTTACAGAAGGCCCAAACGACCAGAAACGGTTTACCCGGTCCATCCATGATTTAAACTCATCGTTTTGAAAGCCCACGGAACCGGAAATATTAAATCTGGGGAAAAGATCGGCCGTAGCAACCCCTATACGAGCTGTTGCGGCGTGAATTTGGGCTTCAGCTCTTCGTATGTCCGACCTTCTTCTTAATAGATCTGACGGAACTCCGACAGGAACCGAAGGTGAAGCGGCAGGTATATCCGATGAATCCCTAAGCTCTGTCAGCAAAGCTGCCGGCTCACGGCCGATAAGCAGGCTTAAGCTGTAGATCGCCTGCTCGGCGGAGGCTTCCAGTAAAGGAATCTGGGACGTCATTGTTGCCACCTGAGCATCGGCGCTTGCTGCATCGAGACCGCTTGCAAAACCGGCTGAAACTCTTTTATGTGTCAGCTCGGCTGTATGTTGTTGGGCTTTGAGATTATTGCGGGCAATAACTATACGTTGCTGAAACGCCCGAAGGTCTATGTAGTTGACCGCAACTTCGGCCGCCAAAGTTACCAGCACATCCCTTCGTCCTTCTATGGCTGCCTGAAGATCGGCATCGGCAGCTTCAACGCTTCGCCGAACAGCGCCAAAAATATCCAGCTCCCAGGCCGCATCAAAACCTGCCTGATACTGGCTGAATGTTATACCGTCATTTGAGCCTGTGACTCCACCTGCTGATGTTTGCGGCGAGTGGTTGCGAGTTATTGAACCAATAGCATTAACAACAGGCCCGAATCCTGCGACTGAAACCCCTCTTGCCGCCCTTGCCTGCCGGATGCGGGCCTCTGCCTGTTTGACATCTAGGTTTGATTCTACAGCTCTTTTTACTAGGGAAGCAAGCGCAGGATCGTTAAATGACGCCCACCAGCAAGCTATTTCCTTTTCGGGCATGGTGCCGGAGTTTTGAACAGGGCCTGCCCAGGCAGATGGAAGATATGCTTCAACAGGTTTGTAGTTAGGACCTACAGCACAGCCGGCTACACTAATCAGACAAAGCATCAAAACTATGCATATGTTAATCGCAGTTTTTTTACTCATATCGCAATGCCTCGATCGGATCAAACCGTGATGCTCTCCATGCAGGATAATATCCAAAAACAATGCCCACAACGGCAGAAACTAAAATAGCTGCGGCAATGGCGCCGGGCGAATTCTCAATAGGCCATTTAAGGAAAAAATTTACAAGCTTAGAGCCGCCGTGACCCAACACAATACCCAATCCTCCACCTACAAGACAAAGCACAATGGATTCCACAAGAAATTGCCTTAAAATGTCGCGCGCTCTGGCGCCAACTGCCATTCTCAGTCCGATTTCACGGGTTCGTTCAGTAACCGACACCAGCATTATATTCATAATACCGACTCCGCCTACAATGAGGGAAATCAATGCCACACTCAGCAGTAAATTAGTCATCAATTTTGTTGTTGAAGAAAGAGTATCGATCATTTCGCTCATGTTGCGTATATTGAAATCATCCGGCTCACCCTTTCTGATACGGTGGCGTTCGCGAAGCACTTCGGTTATCTGCTGTATAGCCGTAGGAATTTGTGACGTGGAAACAGCAGCCGTCATTATCTGGTCTATATTGGCAAAACGTACCGGCATAGGGTTATCAGCAGCCTGAACGTCAGATTGTTCAGGATACAGACTCGGAGAACCCCCTGGATATAGCTGACTGAGTGAATTCACCGATGAAGATGTCGCAGAACTGCTCTGATTCGTATTGGCCAGAGTAGATCCCGTAACCCGGTATTTGATGGTTGTCCATGGTGCAATAATGGTATCATCCTGATCCATGCCCATCATATTAGCCCCTTTAGCAGAAAGAACTCCTATAACCCTGAATGAAACATTCTTGATGCGAATTTCCTTGCCTATAGGCGATTCGCCCTGGAACAATTCCCGGACAAGTGTTTGCCCCAGCAGGCAAACCTTATTGGTATTAAGAATATCACGGTTGCTGAAAACTTCACCGTCTGAAAGATTGGTCCAATCGCGCACTTTAAGAAATGAGGTTGTGCTCCCATATATATATGCAGGCACCCAGTTCCGGTTGCCATAGACCACTTGAGCCCGGGCGCGCACCACAGGAGCCGCGTTTAAAACGGAAGGGCATTCACGGATTATGGCTTCACAATCTCCAGGCGTAAGAGTCATAATGCTGCCGGAGCCAAAGGTAATTCCTCCGCTGGATGCTGTGCCTGGAAGTACAAGGATGTTGTTTGCACCCATGCTGGCGATAGTTTTTTTAACAGCAGAAGAAGATCCATTGCCTATCTCCATCATAGCAATAACAGCTCCCACACCAATTACGATTCCAAGAGTTGTCAGCATTGCCCGCATTGGATTACGTAAAAGCGCTTCAAGAGCGGTTTTTATTGTGCGATGGACTTTCATTCAATATCTTCTTTCATTGTTAAGAGCGCTTGCCGATTATAGTTTATATTTCAGTCCGGATGGATTCATCGCTGACAATCACACCATCATGGATACGGATAATACGGTCGGCATATTTTGCCACGGCCGGATCATGAGTGACAAGCACTATTGTTATAACTTCTCCCCTGTTCAACTGACGGAACATCTCAAGTACTTCCCGGCTGGTATTTGAATCCAGATTCCCTGTGGGCTCATCGGCAAAAAGAACGGGAGGGCGGTTAATCAGCGCTCTTGCAATCGCCACCCGCTGCTGCTGCCCTCCGGAAAGTTTTGAAGGTTCGTAGTCAAGCCTGTCCTGCAGCCCGACGCGGCTTAACATTTCTATTGCTCTCTTGCGGGCTTCCCTGTCAGAAATCGAACCCGAAGCATACATAAGCGGCATTGCGACATTTTCCATAGCGCTGGCACGGGGAAGCAGATTGAAGGATTGAAACACAAACCCCATCTTTTTGTTTCGTATAAGAGCGCGTTCATCGGCAGATAGCCTCCCGACATCTTGTCCTTCAAGCCGGTAATCTCCGGATGTTGGTCTGTCAAGACATCCGAGAAGGTTCATTAAAGTGCTTTTGCCTGAGCCGGATGACCCCATAAGGGCAACCAGCTCTCCGGATTTAATCTGCATTGAAATGCCTTTTAGTACCGGAACATTTATATCGCCCATATGGTAAGTTTTGCAGATATCCTTTAACTCAATTAGTTCCATAAATATTTTTACCGGCTGCCTCTTCTATTCATGTTGGGGACAAATGGGTTAGAATCCCCTTTGGTACTAGTACTTGTTTGAATCTGTTCCCCCAGAACAACCTCAAGACCTTCTTCAAGCCCGCTGCCTTCAACCTCTGTTACAACACCATCACTATCTCCTGTCCTTACCTGTAATGGCTCAAGAATATTTCCCGGACGATTGACCCAAATTGTGCCTTCCTTTTTGCCGGTCTGAAGCTTTTGCTCCTTTTTGTTATCGTGCTTCTGATTTTCTTTTCGGATTTCTCCATCACCTGGAGCTTTTTGAAGCAGATTGCGGAATTTAGGAGCACCCTGCTCGGAATTTGGTTTCCAACGCAGGGCAGCATTTGATACTAACATGACATTTTTAAGACGGTTTAATTCAAACTGAACGTTTGCGGTAAGGTATGGCAGAAGGCGTCCGTTTGAATTGTCGGTTATAACCTCAACAGTGTAGGTAACTACATTCTGGGTCATTGATGCGTTAAGACGCGCCTTGCCAACCTCTCCATGAAATAATTCTCCGGGAAATGCATCCACAGTGAAGCTCACAGGCTGACCCTGATGGATCTTTCCGATATCGGCCTCATTAACGGCAACCCATACCTGCATGCGTTTTAAATCTTTTGCAATCAGAAATAGGCTTGGCGCATTAAGACTTGAAACAACAGTCTGTCCGATATTAACCCTTCGGTCAATGATAACACCTTTAACCGGAGACGTTATCGTGCAATATCCAAGATTGCGCTGAGCGCGTTTTTGAACCGCCTCAGACTGAGACACAGCAGCCATGGCCTGTTCAATTGCCGCCTGGTTGACCGCAAGATTTGCCACGGCTGTTTCATAACCGGATTTATAGGCATCGTAAACGGTTTCAGCCAGAGCCTCTGAATGTCCGAGTTTTTGTGCCCGCTCCCAGTCTCGCTGGGCCTGGTAAAGTTTTGCTTTTGCCTGCTCTATATCTGCTTTTGCCCGTTCAAGAGAAGCCCTGGATTGTTGCACCTGAGCAGCAGCCTGAGCGGCATCTGCAGCATATAGGGAGTCATCGATCTGGGCCAGTACTGTTCCTTCTTCAACTACGGACCCGTAATCTATGGTTTTATTGTTCTTGTCTTTACCGAATTTTAATATTCGTCCGGCAACCTGAGCGCCAACATCAATCACTTCTTCCGGTTCTATAGTGCCGGTAGCGCTGATAGTAATCAGAAGCTCGTCTCGTTTTATCTTTTCGGTACGATATGAAACAGACTTGCCATTACCATTTCTAAAAAATATGAAAGCTGTAATGATAACAAGCCCCAAAACCAAAACCGTAATTATGGTACGCCTAACTAAAGGTTTCATAGTTCATAAACTCATAAGAAATTGTAACTTGTGTGATAAGATAATCTGCCTCATTTTTGATTTGTTACAGCAATTCATATGCCAATAACCTTAATAAAATATTAACTGCCCATAACTACTTTAATAAACAAGATTTTATCAGGTTTTTAACTAATTATTTTTATTAATAATCCTGAAATTATGTATAGCGTGTGTACAAAGTCTCTGGATACGGAATATTATGCGGATATAATGTATCCATTTTAGCTAAAATTATAATAAATGATAGAGCAATGGCAAGGTCGCAAAACTCACAATAATTCCTATCCCGACCAATGCGGCAGTAAGTGCGGGAGACAGATCGGCCAGAATGGCCAGCGCTCCGGCTGAAACCATGGGCGGCATTCCTGCTTCAAATATTGAAACCTGCACGGCTTTTCCTTCAAGCCCTCCGATTTTACAAAAAAATAAGGCGGCTATAGGGGTTAAAATCAGTTTTAAAAAAAGTCCGATACCAAGCTGAGATGTTATTTTTCTGTTTAAGCGCAGAATCAGTTGAAAGCCAACGGCAATCATTACAACAGGAACAAGAGTAGACGCAAGCACCTTTAAAAGGCTTGCTAATACAGGCGGGTAAGAAAAAGGCCTGAAAATAAATGCGAGCACGAGCGCAATAAAAGGAGGAAATGTGACTACCTTGTTAACTACACTTGTCAAGGTTGGTTTGCTTCCCGCCGTTCCATACAAAGCAAGAATCAATGACCCATAAGTAACCAGAGCCGGAAAAGAACCGAGTTGATCATATAATACAGCATAGGGAATGCCCTGATCCCCAAAAAATGCCTTAACCATAGGGATTCCAAGAAAAGAAGTGTTGCCAAGAGGGATCATAAGAAGAAGACAGCCTGTAGTAGGGCGATCCCATTTAAAAAGCTTTGAAATAAGAACTATCGTAAAACAAGAAAAAAGCAGCGTTCCCCAAGGCATTAAAGCAGGCACCAATAAGGCTTTGGAAAAAACCAGTTCGGGAATATTCAAAAGAACCAAAGCCGGCAAAGATATATATATTACAAATAAATTTAAAACATTTCCTGTTTCACCAGGAAATGCTGGAATACGCCTTAAACCCATGCCAATCAACAAATAAGTTATTATTACAATAAAGTTTTCCATTGAACCGAATTATTTTGCCCCAAACACATTTTTCAACAATTCTGTCGTTTGCCTCACAGGGTCTTTGCGGATTGCGGCTTCTTCTTTTGCAAGATAATAAAAGATACCGTCTATACCTTTTTCGATAACATGGTTTGTAAGATCGGATTTTATATCAGGAACAAACGGCAAACTTTTATATTGTCCCATGACACTATCATATGCCTGAACCGCTCCGACTTCTGAAAGGCTCTTTTCTACAATAGGTGTAAACTCTTTTTTAAGAGACGGAGACATTTTGCTTTTAAAGTATTTTGTTGCTGAATCTTCCGGGCCATCATAGATAGTCTTGACATCGTCAAATGTCATTTCACTTATTGATTGTATAAAAAGGTCTTTTGCTTTGGGTACTGCTGTCTCGGCTGCCCTGTTAATTTTTAATTCGAGATCGTCAATCATTGATGACATACCAATTTTATTTAACATTTTTTTTACTTTATCAAGCTCGGCAGGCAAAGGGATATGAACCGCCGGATCAGCATTAAATCCATCTACCCCGCCAAGTTTATTAACAACATTTTCAGACCCGATGCTGAGAGCTTCTTTAAACGCTTTTCCGATATCTAATGCGCCTGGCTCTTTAGCTGTAGTACTTTCACCGGAAGTTGTAAAAAGTTTTAATCCTGTTTCCCACCACGAATCTGCTGCAATTGAGTAACTTGCAGTGAGCATTAAAATCATCATTATCAAGCATGAAGTTTTTACTAGATTTTTCATGAAATACCTCCGATATCGTTAATTATTATTAAATATTAAGCATTGCCCATAAGCCAAGCGCAAAAATTATATGAAAAATTAATTGCTCGAACCAGACCGAACTTCCCAACCGTCGTCCCAGCACTCCTTGTCCGGCTACCGGTAATGCGATAAACAGCATGGAAAGCCACAAAGTAAACACGTATGGAGCGATTGTCATAATTGATGAGATATCTAAATTAAGTGTTTTGGCTATAACGAATAAAACCGCCCCAAAAGAAGCGCTGGTTACAAGATGCACAGCGATTCCGGCTAAATAAATCAGACCTGTTTCCGGTTTGATGCCTATAATGCTTATAGCAAACTCACCATCAATCCGAATCAGATTTGCACTAATGACACCAGCCCTGTGTCCGACTTCCGTTGCAATTCCCATTATAATACCTGAATAAAGAGCTGCAATAATAATTTCGCTCATTGCCATATAACCCTTCTTGTTAATATCACATTTATGCTCAATGCCTAATAAACTTTAGCCGGTGGCAGAAATATCGTAAATTCCGCTTCTGGCACTAAAAATATGCTGTCAGGATTATTGAGTTCTATATTCCTAACCAGGCCTTTATCTACGGCAAGCGGAAATTCTATTTTGTTTAAGACTGCTGGATGAACTTTTAATGATTTATGATTTATTCTAAAGCCTTGTGTTTTGCCTTCAGGGCCTATAAAACCCATCATGGGACCTGTTATATGAGAAACAATGGAATCATTAAGATCTTTTGATGATGAAGCATCAATCTCAAATCGGAGTTCACCGCACCAGTAACCTGTTGCGTGATAAATCCCATCATAATTTTTACTTAAGTTGAAAGATATCTTTTCCCATGGGATACCAATAAAGCGTGTAAATACAGATATGATTCCTATCGAAACGCCACTGTTAAAGAAATAAACTGCAGCATCACCTGTCTTGGGATCTGAAACATATGTACGCAAATTTAGCTGATAGTAAGAAAGTTTGATAAATGGAAAGGCCGAAAGCCGGGCTTGCCGGCATTCCATGGCTACAAATGAAATATATACCCTGCTGCTTTCATCGCAAGCAAGCTTAAGAGCTTTGGGAACAAGGGGGCGAATTCGTTTCACCGGCACAAGGTAGGAAATATAAATAACATTATGGAGGTTAATCCTGACAATAGCCATATGGTTTTATTATCCTGCTTTACCCAAAAGGGTCAATAAAGTTTGGCGGATCAGCAAACTCAAACTTTGACTTTTATAAAGGGTATCATTATATTCTAAAAATGAAAACTTATCTTATTACAAGGTCGATGAATTTGCCGGTAAATATCGGAAAAGTTTTTCAATTTTTCTGCGATGTTAAAAATCTTCAACGAATTACACCTCCTGGGCTTAACTTTAAAATACTTACCCCCTTGCAGGTAGAAATTTTAGATGGAACTATGATTGATTATCAAATGAGTCTTTTTAAAATACCTTTTCTCTGGCGTTCAAAAATCAGTCTGTGGAATCCTCCCTTTGAGTTTATGGACACCCAGCTTAAGGGACCTTATAATATGTGGGAACATACACATAGATTTTATGAAGAAAATGGTAAAACTACAATAGAAGATAACGTAATTTACCGGCTGCCGTTATGGCCTGTAGGAGAAGTAGCGTATCCCGTTGTTAGAGCCCAGTTAAACAGGATTTTCGATTACAGGCTGGCAACCATTAAACAAATATTTTTGAGCGGTAATTCATGAATATTCTTGTAACCGGAGCTTCAGGACTTATAGGTTCAGCTTTACTGCCCTATTTATTAAACAAGGGCCATAGCGTTATTAAACTGGAGAGGGAAAAAAGCCCTGTTTCCGGATTATTTTGGGATCCAGGAAATAATATAATTGAGTTGCGTAATAATAAATCCTTTGATGCAGTTATTCATCTGGCCGGGGAAAATGTCGGTGACGGACGCTGGACTAAAAAAAAGAAAGAGCGTATTGTATCAAGCAGAATTAACGGAACCTCTCTGATTAGTGAGACGATAGCCCGGCTGGACCCGAAGCCCAAAATAATGCTGTCTGCTTCAGGCATTGGTTTCTATGGGGATCAGGGAAACCGGATTATTACCGAGAACGATTCTGCAGGAAAAGGTTTTCTTTCAGATGTGTGCCTCAAATGGGAAGCCGCAACAAAACCCGCAAAAGAGGCAGGAATACGTGTTGTATATCTCAGAATAGCCCCGGTTCTGAGTCTTAAAGGCGGCATAATAAAAAAGCTGCTGCCTGTATTCAAGTTGGGCTGTGGCGCTTCGATGGGGCCGGGCACCCAATATTTAAGCTGGATAGTAATGAGCGATCTTATGGATGCTGTCGATTTTATCTTGCATAATAATACAATAGAGGGACCTGTAAATCTTTGCACGCCTAACCCTGTAACAAATTTTCAATTCGCAAAAACACTGGGGCGGGTGGTTAGTCGTCCGGTTATATTCAATTTGCCATCAACGGTATTGAAAACAATATTCGGTGAAATGGCTAAAGAAGAGCTCCTTTTCAGCACACGTGCCGTACCCGATCGCCTGATAAATTCCAATTTTGAATTTACTTTTCCGGAGGTGGAAAAAGGATTACGGAATATACTCAAAATTCCTTGAAAACGGCTATCCGTATGTAAGTTAACATGTAAATTATACAAAGCTCTCAGGCTATTATAAAAAACATAAAACTTAGAGGAAAATATGAAAGAAATTTCCGATTTAAAAGAATTATTTGCTTCACAAAAGTTTGCAGTTCTTTCAACATATAACGACGGTCAACCTCACGGCTGTCTGGTAGCTTTTGCCTGTTCCGAAGATTTAAAACATCTTTTATTTGCTACAAACCGCAAAACGCGAAAATATTACGATATTTATTCCAACCCTCGTGTAGCAATGCTGATTGACAACAGGTCTAACAGCGAATCGGATTTTAAGCAGGCTATCGCAGTAACTGCAAAAGGCAGTACCGGAAAACCGGACAGCGCGGAAACAGATAAATGGAAAGCCATATATCTTGCCAAACATCCTCAGCTTGCAAGTTTCG
>DYJH01000133.1 GCA_020723255.1 Desulfonema limicola
GGCAAGATTAAGTAAAATATAAATAATGCCGTTTATCGCTGTCACCTACAACTAAAGGGACGCTATTAGGATTTAAGGTTTAGCCTTCAAATCGGAAAGTTAGATTGGCAAGAGGCGCTATATGAACTTAATAACCTAACAGCGTCCCTTAATCTACCTCGCGCTTATCTACCCCCACATAAATTTCATCAGTTTCAACTTGTCCCATATCAGGGACAGTCGTCCTAAGGTGATTTTGAAGTGAATAACATGTAACACCTGAAAAAATATCAATAAGCCGATTATATCTTAGCTTAGCCAAAAGCCCTTGCTCATCATTTAAAGCATACTTCACTATGATTCCAGGCGTAGCATCAGGAACTTTTGTTTCAGACAAAAGAGCATTTGGAATAATTCTCGGCATAGCCGTCAGAGAGAATTTATATTTTGCTTGCCCAACGGGGCGAATAACCCATTCCAAGCCTTCCGGAGCATAATTGCGAATCGATTCCGGTAGAGCGGCCCGATAGCGGAAACTATAAATGATATCACCTAAATTTTTGGGCAACTTTATTCCAAGCTTGGCTGCTGTGCTGACCAGATCTTCACGCTTAAAGACTACTTCTTGGACGCCGCTCTGGTATTTTTGAGTAAAAATACTCTCGATTAGCTTTGAATATCGATTTCCGGTCTTTATCATTTTTAATTCCCCTTGTTACCTTCCGGGCCATTGCAATACAATAACTTCTTCTCTCATTTGCTTTCGTGTCGCAGTTGCAAGACGGGTACGGAACAGATCAATGCTTATAATTCTGTAACCTAATGAATCAGCTATATCTGCCAATAATTGGCCGGTACGTATCATGACTTGAAGGTACGATGCCTGGTCACCGACTACATAGCCAAGATATGCTCCAGGTTTAAGAAAGGTGCGCAATTCCGCCAAATGACGCGCCATACCTCCAAAATAGAGTTTGGTTACCTTGCTGTATAATTTTTCAAACCCAGATGTTTTACCAAGCTCTATTCTACGTTTTTCTATTTCTGCTGCAATTGCCTGTATTTCAGTATGTTTTGCAATCCAGGCATCATCATCGTCACCTTTATATACGTTTCGGGTATTAGATCTCAGCAAACTTTTTTTCAGCGTCCTAAGTTCTTCTTTGTTTCTTATAAAACCTAACATAACGCTTTCCAAGCGTGTAGTGCGCGTATAATCCTTTTCGTTGGGATATGGCGGGGATGTAAAAACAGCGTTGACACTTTCCGGCAATAAATGATCAGCTAATTGCCTTGAATCGACATGATGAATAGTAGCAGGAACCTCCTTATATCGAGCATAACGTAAATCCGTTGCTATTTTTTCCACTTCCTTCAACCAGAGATCAACGACAGGAGCGTCCATATTCTTGACTTGCCTTACACCGACCTCAGGCCCAAAATGTAGATTGCTGATCGAAAAAACAAGAGATTTTGCAAACGATAGTAGCTCATGCCGTTTGAAATATGGAATTACGTCATTTTCTATTTGGTCCAGCAAAATAAGGGATTTATGAAGAGGCAAGGGACTGATTGAGTTTTTCAATAATAGCTTTGATGATTCTTCAGGTAATGTTCTAAGAGAAGAGTTCCCATTGTAATTAATGATATCTTTCGCTTGCTTAGCAATCTGTCTTGCATGTCTAATTAAGCTATTCGGATCAATATTCCAATCCACCTTAACGGAAGAGGCAAAATGGGCTATAGAGTTAGCTTCTATTCCTATACTTGGAATGCCATTTAATTTTGCTTCTACAATAGTTGTACCTGTGCCGCAAAACGGATCAAGGAGTATCCCTTCAGAGTTTATCCCGAATTTATCTATATACTGTCGCACAAGATGGGGCGGAAAAGAAAGAACGAACCGATACCAATCGTGAAACCGCCTATCAATTGAATCCAATTTATTAGCGGCCCCATTTGGCCGGGTTTCTGCAATTGTTATATTCTCATTGGGGAATAGACTTAATTGCACAAGGTGCCTCATTGGCTTATTAATGCAAATTATTATATGTAATCTTTAAGATACATGCACTTGAAAAAACCTATCTGCTAAATGCTATTTCTTTAAAATAATATTTCTAAAAAATCAAATAATTATATTTGAAAGTTTATTAGCGTCTTGGAAACCAAAGGTTTAAGTAAATTAAAAAGGAAGAATAGAAGGCAGAACAATCGGCGGCATATAAAATGCCGCCCTACGCAAGATGTGTTATTAGGGCGGGGTTTTTACACCCCGCCGCAATTTCTATCTTAGTAAGTTTTCAAATATTACCGAATAGCCCTGGCCACGTCCTACGCACATGGTAGCCAATCCGTATTTTGCCTGCGGATTTTCCTTAAACAATCCTGCAAGAAAAGCAATAAGGCGGGGGCCTGATGATGCCAGAGGATGGCCGTAAGCGATTGCTCCTCCCCATTTATTTACCCTCGGATCATCCCATTTCATGTTGAAGCGGTCGAGAAAATAAAGGGCCTGAACAGCAAAAGCTTCGTTCATCTCTATTATATCAATATCATCAATTGTCAGCCCGGCCTTTTTCAGTACTTTTTGAGTTGCCGGAACAGGAGCTGTACCCATTATTGTCGGATCAACCGCAGCAACTGCTGTTGCAACCCAGCGCATTTTCGGCTTAAGCCCCAGATCTTTTGCCATATTTTCACTCATAAGCAATGTAGCCGCAGCTCCGTCATTTAATCCGGATGCATTGGCCGCTGTGACATTACCATTTTCCTTAAAAGGCGTCTTAAGTTCTTTCATGGCTTCCATTGTGCCACCGGCTCTTGGGTGCTGATCTTTATCGGCTATGATTTTTGTTCCATCTAGAAGTTCAGCCTCTATAGGAATAATCATTTCTTTCATCTTGCCGGCTTTGATGGCTTCGTCTGCTTTGCGCTGGCACTCTAGTGAATACCTGTCCGCCATTTCCTTGGTAAATTCCGGAAAACGTTCGTGAATATTTTCCGCCGTCTGTCCCATATTAAACGCTGATGGTCCGCCCATTACTTCATTTGATCTGGGATGCGGCTCACGCAAAAATCCCATGGGCAGATGCCCCATATGTTCAACACCGCCTGCTATAAGACAATCAGCCATACCGGCTGCAATATAAGTTATACCGAAACCAACTGCGGTAAGACCTCCGGCACACATTCTGTCTATGGAACATCCGGGAATTTCCTGTCCCAAATCAGCCAGCATGGTTACAAGACGTCCGAGAGTGCCGCCTTGTTCTTTCATCTGGTTTGTTATACCCCAGAGGCTGTCTTCAATCATGGCGGGCGTGATTTTTGGATTTCTTTCCATCAAAGCCCTCAGCAAGGGAATAACCAGATCATCGGCTCTTGTCTTCCAGAAAATTCCTTTTTCTCCGGCCTTGCCAAAAGCTGTCCTTACTGCGTCAACTACTACTACTTCATTTAACTCTTTTGCCATAAGGCTTTACTCCTCTTATTTGCATTTATATTCAGGTTTTCTTTTTTCGACAAAGGCCCGTGCCCCTTCTTTCATATCTTCTGTTGCTGCAAGGCTTGCCCATACATCGGATTCAAGCTCAAGTCCCTGCTCTAAAGTAAGATCCCGCGTTCGGTTTAATACTTTTTTGGCCGCTGCCACACCAAGAGGCCCTTTTTTCATGATCTTTGCCGCAAGTTCCAAAGCTTTTTCAAGAGCAGTCCCAGCCGGCACAACCTTTTCTATCAAACCAATCCTTAATGCTTCTTCCGCTTTAATCATCTCTCCGGTATAAACAAGCTCTTTCATTTTACCGAGGTTGGTAAGGTATAATGCCCGTCTTGTTCCGCCATTGCCTGGAAAAATCGACAAACCAACTTCCGGAAACCCAAACTGGGCGGTTTCATCCGCATAACGAATGTCACAGCAAAGCGCAAGCTCAAGACCGCCGCCCAGACAAAACCCGTGTATAGCCGCAATTACTGGCCACTCACAGTTTTCCACAACGGAATACATGCTGTGGCTTCTCATAAGACGCCTTTTTGCAGTATCCGGCCAAAGATCCAGGAAAGCTTTTATATCCGCCCCTGCTGCAAAAGCCTTGTTGGCGCCCTGTAAAATAACTACTCTGATCTCATTTCTTCTGGCATCGAGTTCCGTAAACACATCTCTGATGCACTCTTTGGTCGGGACATCAAGCGCATTCATAGGGGGATTATCAAGGCTGACAATGGCCACCTTGTCTTTAATTTCATAGTGAACCAGTTGCGATTCCATTTTATCCTCTATCCTCTCTTTTTAGCCGATCTATAGTGATTGACTTACACAAACCGACATATTTTCACCCTCCCCTTAATCCCCTCCCCTCAAGGGAGGGGAAAAAAATCCTGTCTCTGGAGTTCCCTCTCCCCTTGTGGGAGAGGGTTAGGGTGAGGGGCATATAAACCCATTTATGATATTTGCTTTAATGATAAGTGATTCAGCGCCTATTCTCCTGACGGCAAAGTAAAAAGTCCATCTGTTTATTAGTAAGATAGCACATCATTCATATTACCGACAACTGACAGCGAATAACTGATAAACATTTACTACACAACTTTTTACTTTGCCGTCTAACTTAGCTTTATGTAAATACCCCCATCCCAATTTACCGAAGGTGGGGGGCCAAAATTCCCCCTTTATCAAAGGGGGGCAAGGGGGGATTTAGTAATTTATATTCCAAGTTCCCTTGCAGCAGCCATGTAATTTATCGGCGTTGTTCCTTCCGTAAGGTTCAGCATCTTGGCGTCTCTCCAAAACCGTTCAATCGGATATTCGCGCATATAGCCGTAACCGCCATGAAGGTCAAGAGCCAGAAGCATCAACTGCTGAACTTTTTCGGTTGCATAAATTTTCAACATACAGGCCTCTTTCATGCAATTCATTCCCTGGGAGTACATCCAGGCTGCCCTATATGTCATTATCCGCATGATGTCTATATGCATCGCCATATCAACAAGTTTAACCGTATTGATCTGGAATTTTGCAACCTGTTTGCCGAACTGCTCTCTCTCATGGGCATATTTGAATGCAAGATCATATGCAGCCTGAGCCATACCGGTTGCTCTTGCGCCATAAGATATCCTTCCGGCCTTAAGGGTTGTCAGTATCTGGGCCAGGCCCTTACCTTCTGTACCAATCAGATTTTCTTTAGGCACTCTTACATTGTCAAAATAAAGCTGAGCAGTTTCATGAGAGCGGTTTCCCGATTTTTTAAGCTTGGTCGCCGAAAAACCCGGCATGCCTTTTTCTACAACGATAAGGCTTATTCCTTCGCCTCTCTTTTTTACTTCTTTGGGATCTGTTGTATAGCAGGCAACAGGCACAAAATCACAAAAGGTGCCGTTTGAGATAAACATCTTGCTGCCGTTAATAATATAATCATCGCCGTCTTTTACCGCTCTTGTCCGAAGGGCAATAGCATCGGAACCTGCATCAGCCTCAGTTAAGGCAAAAGCAGCTATTTTCTCGCCTTTTATAGCAGGCACAAGAAACCTCTGCTTCTGCTCTTCAGTTCCATAATCATTGATTGCTCTTGTACCAAGACCGGAATGAGTAGTACTGACCACCCCGGCAATACCGGCGCAAACCTTGTTTAATTCTTCAATCAGAATACACTCCGTAATCTTATCAACCTCTGCTCCGCCGTATTTTTCCGGATAGGTAATGCCCAGATAACCGAGTTTCCCCATCATCGGGAATAGATGCAGAGGTGTAACCTCTTTCTCTTCGGCTTCATCCACCAAAGGAGCAATTTCAGTCTCTGCAAAATTACGAATCTGGTCTCTGAACATCTTCTGTTCTTCAGAAAGCTCAAAATCCATTTTTATCCTCCTAAACCTTTATCAAAGGTTAGCAAACACCAAATTGCTTTTTAATGTTTTCATCAGCGGCTCTTGCTTCTTCCAGCAATTCTTCGCTGACAAGCATCTGCATTCCCAACAGAACAGGACCCATTGATTTTCCAGTCTGGTCAAATCTTAAAGAACAGGTTGCGCCACCGCCAAGAGCCTGGCGTAAAATGATCTCCAGACTGTCGAGATGAGGCACAGGATATATTTCCACCTGGCCCTTAACCATACCGCCAAAATATTCCTTAATTCTTTCTGGTGTTAATGCTGTCAATAAAAAGTTATAAATATTCTTCGTCTTTGCCATCAATCCAATATTGCTGACATCACCTTTATCTCCGGATCTGGCAAATGCCAATTCCGTAAGTTTTACCTTTTTCATGATTAGCTCACCTCCATTAACTGACTTTCGATCTTAACGGCATCCCTTGGCACAAGTGAAGGCCAAAGCGCAATAACCGGTCTGACATTCATCGGAACGCCAAAACTGGAACCGACAGGTCCCATAGTCCATAAATGCGTTGCTTCCCTGCGCACAGCTTCGGCTTCTTTATAGGTATTTGTACGGCCGGCTATCCTGAGTCCGATTTCGTTATAATCCCTGTCTTCAATTTCAGCAGCTTCACCATGAAGCATATTTACACCCATGTAATCAATGCGAAGCTCTCTGAAGTTTATGCCAAGTTTTTTGAATCTCTCCCTTAGCCATTTTTCCGCCCATCTTGCTTTTGCAAGGGCATCCGGTGACGGAAAATAAATCAGTCCTTCACCGATAAAACCGTCTTTGAATCCTATGCAGACTTTTAAGGTATCAGGGCGTTTCTTACCCTTCATATTTGTAACTTTTACGCGGTTCCTGCCTTCATCATGCAACTGCAGAGCAGTAAAATCACCGATGCCGTCCGGCATAAGATAATTGGCCGGATCAATTATTTCATAAAGCAGATGCTCTTTAACAGTCCAAGAGTTTACAATACCGCCTGATCCACTGGTCTTTGTAATAACTGCATCACCGTTTTCATAAAATTCCGCAATCGGAAAACCAATATCCCAGGGCCTCTCAGACAACTTCCACATATTTGACATACCGCCGCTTACACACGCAGAACATTCTATAATATGGCCGACCGTGACAGCTGCAGCAATACGATCTATATACTGATCCGAGAAATCCCAGCCGAATTCGTGCATAATGGGGCCAACATAAAGAGCATTATCGGACACCCTGCCGCAAATTATCATATCAGCGCCGTTCTTAAGTTCTTTTATAATATGGTCGGCCCCGATATAAGCATTGGCTGCTGCAATTCTGTCGGCAATGGAATCAATATCTTCTTCACCTGTATCCAGGTTTTTAAACTTCCAGCCCTGGGCTCTAATATCATTTATATAAGGCAGGATGTCATCTCCTGAAACAACGCCAAGTTTCATCGGAGCAAGATTTAACTCCTTGATAACCTTTGTTACTTCCAGAGCTGCCTGAACAGGATTTGCCCCGCCTGCATCTGTTATCATTTTTATGCCGTTTTTCTGAGTAACCGGAAGAAGCCTTTTTGTCCACGGAATAATATCGGGAACATAACCCGCTTCCGGGTTTTTTGCTTTCATACGATTCAATATCGCCATAGTCAATTCCGCAAGGTGATCAAAGCCCATATACTGGACTTCGCCGCTTTGCGCCATTTCAAGGGCCGGCTCAAAAATATCTCCCCAAAAGGCTGAACCGGAACCAATAACTACTTTTTTCATTTCGTGTTTCCTCCTCCTAACTGTTTATCTTATTGAAAGCGCGTTTTAGCTCTTCCCGAAAATCCGGATGGGCTATAGCCGTCAATTCTCTTGCTCTCTCTGAAACAGACTTGCCTCTTAGTTGTGCAACTCCAAATTCAGTAATTACATAGTCTATATCCGCTCTGCCCACAGTTGCAGTGACTCCCGCATCCAGTTTGGGCACAATTCGGGATACTTCTCCTTTTCGGGCAGTGGAAGGAAATACTATAACTGCCTTTCCTCCGGGAGAGGCAGATGCGCCCCGGACAAAATCAAGCTGTCCTCCCACGCCGTTTACAAGCGTTTTACCACGCATTTCCGCATTAACCTGACCTGATAAATCTATTTCTATACCTGCCGTTACGCTGATCAGGTTATTAATCTGACTCAATACACTTATGTTGTGTGTAAAATCTATCGGGCGAACGGCAACCAGAGGATTGTTATGGCAGAAATCATACAATTCGGTAGTACCGATAATCTCAGTGGTTGTCATTCTGCCGGTTTCGGACTGCCCTTTTTTACTGTCAAGAGCTCCCGATTTTGCCAGCGCCATAGCACCATCGGAAAATGTACCGGTATGAATAGACAGATTCTTTTTTACAGTAAGCTGGGCAAGTATGGCATCCGCTATATTGCCTATTCCAACCTGAACTGCCGCCCCGTCCGGAACAAGTTCCGCCGTTAATTCTGCAATTTTCTTTTCAATAGCGCCTATCTTAGGGGGAGCAATAGTTGGGATCGGATGTGAAGTTTCAACAACATAATCCACCTGGGAAACATGAACCATGGAATCTCCCAGGGTTCTCGGCATCTGATCATTTATTTCGGCTATAACAATCTTTGTATTATCCAGCACCGGGCGAATATAGCTTACACTTACCCCCAGGCTGCAATAGCCATGACTGTCTGGAGGCGAGAGCTGAACAAGCGCGATATCAGCCTCTATAAGACGCTGCCTGAAAAAAACCGGTATCTGTGAAAGATGGCAGGGAATATACTCTGCATAGCCTTCATTAAGAGCCTTCATTAATTTAGGCCCGACAGAAAAAACCTTTACGTTAAAGTGCTTCAACATATCCGGCCCGGCGTATTCGCAGTCCCCCATAGGCATCATGGTATACAGAGTAACATTTTCAAGACGGTCCTTTTGATGCAAAAGTTCTTTGACTAAATTGAGCGGCTCAGCACATACAGGACTCAATGCAACCCGCTGGCCGCTCTTGATCATTTCTATCGCATCTTGCGCGCTTATTTTTCCTATTCTTGGTTGATTTCCATATTTCATATAAACCGCTTACTTCCAGCCTAAGGCATTGTTTGCAATTATCAATCTTTGAATATTTGAAGTGCCTTCGCCTGCTGTCATCAGCATAACATCGCGATACAGCCTTGCCACCGGATATTCGGAAGAATATGTGTAAGCGCCATGAATCTTGGCTGCGCCTATAACGGCTCTTACTGCAGCTTCTGATGCATAAAACTTTGCAATCGTGCTCTCATTGGAACTGGGCCTTTTTTGATCCTGCAACCAGGCCGCACGATACACAAGAAGCCTTGAAGCTTCTATTTCTGCAACCATATCCGCTATAATCTGTTTATTCATCTGGAAATAGCCGATCTTCTGTCCGAACTGTTCCCTCTCATTTGCATATTTGAGGGCGGCATCTACCGCTGCCTGACCGATTCCAAGAGACCTGCCGGCAATATTTGCTCTTCCGTAAGTCAAAGCGCTTTCTGCAATTTTAAAGCCCTGCCCTTCTTCGCCAATCAGATTTTCTTTGGGCACTCTAACATCTTCAAATACTATCTGACCTGTATCTGATGAGCGTACACCAAGTTTATTCTTTTCAGCCATTCCGGTCATACCCTTCATGCCTTTTTCAATAATAAAGGCTGACAGACCTTTATGCCTTTGAGAAGGATCGGTTTTTGCAAAACAAATTCCAACATCAAATACCGATGAATGGGTTATCCACATTTTTGAACCGTTTAAAATATAATGATCACCATCTTTGATAGCCTTGGTAGCGATACCTGCCACATCGGTTGCGGCGTTTGGTTCGGTAACTGCAAAACAACCAAGCAACTCACCGCTTATTATTCCCGGAAGATACTTCTCTTTTTGTTCTTCATTGCCGTTTAACAAAAGAGTCATCGGGCAGGTGCCGCTTTGCATATTAAGACAGCAGGCCAAACCCAGAGATGCTCTTCCCAGTTCTTCAGCAACAATAATATTGGCCAGAAAACCCAACTCAGTGCCGCCATATTGTTCCGGAAAAGGGGAAGCAAAAAAACCAAGCCCACCCATCTTTCTAATTGTTTCGCGAGGGAAAAATTCATTTTTTTCCCATTCTTCAGCAAACGGAGTTACTTCCTTCTCACAAAATTTTCTAACTGTATCTCTGATCTGAACAAGTTCAGGTTCTAATTGAAAATCCATATTTATTTTACCTCATATTTGAAATTAGCTGGCCAGCCCCATAAACCTTAAGGCGTTATTACGAAGGATATTTTCTTTGAATTTATCTTTCATATCCATTTCCATAAGCTGGTGCTTACCATGCGTTAAACCTATACCATTGCTGCCCCACATGATTTTGTTGTTACCCTTTCCGCTTGACATAAACTTGATTATCTCAGGATCAAGATTCTTGGGCATGTATGCTGCAATATCACCATATACATTCGGATGCTTCCAGATCAGATCGATCCACTCATTGATCCACGGGAACCCGGTGTGAGAAAGATTTATCATAAGATCAGGAAAGTCCATCACAACCTCGTCAACCGTCATCGGGTTTCCTACCCAGCTCGGAAGCGGTTCGGCGCTATGCCCAACCTGCATGGAAACAGGAATCTTAAGTGAGCTGCAAAGGCCATAAAGCGGATACATTTTCTTGTCATTAAAAGGCAATCCAAAAGTAATCGGATGTGCATACACAAATTTAAAACCATATTCTTTTACCGATTTTTCAATATCTGTAAGACTTTCATCTATCCTGAAAGGATTGTATCCGGCTACTCCTATTATTCTTCCTTTTCCCTGTTTGACCATCTCATTAACCTGGTCAATAGTAAAATCAAAAATCAGACTGAAACTTCTTCTAAAAGACCACATTTTAACAGCTGCGATACAAACTCTATCGTATCCGTCCTTATCCATAGCAGCAATGAATTCATCAACTGTTGCAAAAGGATAAAATGATGTCCCATAAAGATGCTTATGCTGTTCCAGTTCTTCCTGAGTTTTAGGGAAACGTCCTAACGGGAAAAAAGGCTTGAATGTTGTTTTAGCCATCATCGCCCATTCTTCGTATTTGTTGAAATCATAATCAACAATACTTTTGACCTGAATGGGATAATTCATTATATCAATTGCTTTTATATCTTCCATAAATTAAGTCCTCCTTATGTCGCTAAAATATTGATTTAGCGCCGTTTACATTCCGTTATATTTAGGCTTTCTTTTTTCATTAAAAGCCGTTATTCCTTCGAGCCGATCCTGGGTATGGTAACATGCCTCAGAGGCTTCACTGTCAAAGGCAAGGGCAAGATTATTTTTAGCGCCAAGATCAACCGCCTTTTTAATCTGTCTTACCGCAACCGGACCATTTTCTCCGATCATATCTGCCACTTCATATGATTTTTGCAATAAAGAGGCGGATGGGGCTACAAAATTAAACAATCCTATTTTTTCTCCCTCCACAGCATCAACTATCCTGCCGGTAAGGAGCAATTCTTTTGCTCTACCCAAACCAATAAGCGCTGGCAAGCGCTGGCAAGCGCCGGCTGCCGGAATAATAGCCCATTTAACTTCGGTCTGACCAAAACGGGCATTATCCGAAGCAATTCTTATATCGCACATCAGAGCTATCTCCGCGCCCCCGCCTAAAGAAAGACCGTTTATCGCTCCAATCAAGGGTTTTTTCATATCTTCCAGACTTTTAAAACATGGAAAAATTATATCATTTCTCAAAGAATTGACTTGTTTGCTGCTCATTCCTTTTCGTTCTCTAAGATCAATTCCTGCGCAAAAGGCTTTTTCGCCGGCCCCTGTGATGACGACAGCACGAATGTCATCATCTCGTTCCAGTCCATCAATAATCTTTTTTAGTTTTGAAAAAACGGCGCCATTTAAGCTGTTCATCGCTTCAGGACGATTCAATGTAACAACGGCAACATGCTCACGTTTT
>DYJH01000134.1 GCA_020723255.1 Desulfonema limicola
TAAATAAATTGACATAATTCACCCTCCCCTTAATCCCCTCCCATCAAGGGAGGGGAAGTTAAAGATTAATCCCATCGCATCAAGGGAGGTGAAATTAAAGATTAATCCCATCGCATCAAGGGAGGGGAAATTAAGGATTAACTATAATTTTTCCTCTCCACTTGAGGGAGAGGGGTATGGTGAGGGAAATCAACTCGCTTGAGGGAGAGGGCTATGGTGAGGTAAATCAACTCGCTGCTGTTGTTTGATCTTTAAGGCTGAATTAATTTCATAACCCCGCTTCGTATCATTTTTACTGCAAACGCTGCGAGGATAAGTGAAGCGACTTTCGCAAATGCTCTGGAACCGCTAATCCCGATAAAATTTATTATACGTTCCGATTGAGTAAAAATAATCCAGGCAAATATGAGATTTACTATAAGAGAAAATATGACGGAGATATAGCCGTTTGTTCCAACCAGAACAAGAGCGGTTGTGAGTGTCCCTGGGCCTGCTATAATAGGTGTGCCGAAAGGGACAACACCGAATTCCGGGCTTCGCTCAATTTGCCTTTCACCTGCACGCACTACGTCGGCAACGGCTATGATCAATAGCACGCCGCCGCCCGCAATCATAAAATCTTCAACAAGTATTCCAAGGGCATTAAATATTGCCTGCCCAAGCAGAATGAAGCCGAGTGTAACCAGAAAGGCTGTTATGATTGATTGACGGATGATTTTTTTCCGCCCCTCTTTATCAATTCCTTCCGTCATCCCTATAAATAGCGGAAGAATCCCCGGAGCGTCCAGAGCAACCATCAGAGGAATAAGGGTTATCATGAATGACTTAATAATATCCATAAAATACTCAACCTATGCGGTATTTTTCTCTTAGTTTGTTTGATACTGACTTTATTGTCTCAAAAGCTTTTTCAACCGTTTTTTCCTTATCGGGATTAACTAGACAGCAAGTTGCAGGAGAGAGAAGGCTTTTGCTTAACAAAAAATCCATATCTATTCCTTTTTTTGTAAGAACCTTCCATGTATTTTCAAGGCGATTAATCAAAGAAGGAATATTCTCTTTTTCAAAATTTTCAAAACCGGTCGGCACAATGCCCCAGGCTATAACACCGCCTCTTTCCGTAAAACGCTTTATAGATGAAGCATAAGAAGAAAATATTTCAGCATTGGTGTATACATCCAAAGACAGTATATCCAGATTAAGATTCAGCAGGAAATCCCAGTCCGGATTCCCGCAAAGGTGGATGCCGCAGGGACGATCAAGCATTGAGAAAAAGAAATCCAGGTCGCTTTTGGCTTTAATATCCCCGTATCCTGACATTGCCGAGAAAAGAAACTGAAGTCCGGGTTCATCTATAAACATAAATGCGTTTTTGTTTAGTTTTTTCAACCGGGAAAGCTGAACATTTATTCGTTTTGTCATAAATTCAAGCATGAAAGGCCGAACGGTGTCATCGAAAAGTATAGGACGCCCGTTTTGATCTATAATGTTGAAACCAAAACTGATCGGCCCTTCAAGCTGGCCGCGGATAGCCGGCCTGTCCGAGAAATCAAGGGAAAGAAACTTATGGTAAACTTCAGAATATGTACTGCTGATATCGAAATATTCAGGCTCATCGAAATGACTCATTGTGCCTTCCAGTTCTTCAATGAATTTGTCGAGCGAAAACCGAAGAGTCTTGTTTTCAATATCAAGAAGAATGCCCGGAAAATGTTCGGCAGCCTGAACATACATATCTTCATAATAGCTATAATTCGGAAGTTGCGGCCAGAAAGGTATATCAAGAGATAAAGCAATCTTTAAAGCTCGTTCAACATCCATATGAGGCATAACCGCCATCGCGGTTGTAAGAAGATTTCCCGGGATCGGCATTGGCAATTAATCTACTTTAATAAAAGCTTTTGCTTTTGATTTGCATACAGGACATGAATCAGGAGGTTCATTCTCGCATGTATATCCGCACACAGTGCATATATAATAATCCACAGATTCCTGCTTGCCGATATTATCAAGCGCATTTTTATAAAGAGCTGCGTGAACCTTCTCGACTTCATTGGCATAGGTAAAGGTTCTTACCGCTTCCTTATTGCCTTCATCTTCGGCTGCTTTTATCATTTCCGGATACATAGATCTAAATTCATGGGTTTCACCATCTATAGCTTCTTTAAGGTTTTCTGCCGTGCTCTTTATACCCCCAACGACCTTCAAATGAGCGTGGGCATGTATGGTTTCAGCTTCCGCAGCAGCCCTGAAGAGCCTTGCTATGCGTTGATACCCGTCTTTTTCAGCCTGTTTTGCAAATGCCAGATACTTACGGTTTGCCTGAGATTCACCTGCAAATGCTTCCCATAAATTCTTTTGGGTCTTACTCATATTCTGTTCTCCTTTCAAGTTAAAATCGGTTAAGGCTATTTTTTATAAAATAATCATTAAATATGAATATCAAATCATTCGGACTCTAGTTTTTTTAAACCTACCAGAAAATGCCCTCCAAACTTTCCCATATCATCTTTTGAAATATGTTTGATTTCAGCTTTTGAATATTCAACAGGATCTGATTCCTTAACAGGATATAACTGTATGTCCAATACATCGCCGGCATGCAAGTGTTCCATTATTTTTGAGTCCTGCCGTACCAGAATACACATTCCTTTTGCAGAAATATTCCTTATCCTGAAATGATAGGCAAACTCAAATTCCTTATTAGAAATTTGGACACTATGGTATTTCTCGTCAAGAATCCTGTCTTCAGTTCTCATTTCAGATGTTTTTTCGTTTTCATCCATGTTAATCTCTCACTAAGTACTCCATTTCATAATTTCGGTGTCAGATTTCTCACTTCGTTCGAAATGACAATACGTAGCCGAATTTATGAACCTCTGTATCAAGTTTAATTTATCAGTATCTATCGGGATTGTAAAGCATATCTTTTTCCCCAGCAACAGTTTAAAGAACATTATTGACATATAACAGTCAAACGTTATACTTAAGACTCCGTTTGGAGAGATTAGGAGAGGTGGCCGAGCGGCTGAAGGCCCCGCTCTCGAAAAGCGGTATCCTGTCAAAAACGGGATCGTGGGTTCAAATCCCACCCTCTCCGCCAATTTGTACAATCAGCTAAAAACAATTAAATATTAATGCAATTTTAATGGAGAGATGTCCGAGCGGCTGAAGGAGCACGACTGGAAATCGTGTGTGCTGTCAAAAGCGGCACCGAGGGTTCAAATCCCTCTCTCTCCGCCAGATAATAAGAAATTTTATTATGTCCTATCTAGTATTTGCCCGCAAGTATCGTCCTCAAAATTTTGATACTGTTGTAGGCCAGAAACATGTAACTCAAACTTTAACCAAAGCCATATCGGCCGGAAGAGTTGCTCATGCAATTTTGCTGTCAGGACCGCGCGGTACAGGGAAAACGACGATAGCGCGCATACTTGCAAAAGCTATGAACTGCATTGAAGGTCCGACGCCTTCCCCCTGTAATGTATGCAGGTCATGCACAGAAATTACCATGGGAAGCTCTGTAGATGTTCTTGAAATAGACGGAGCGTCCAATAACGGAGTTGAGAATGTCCGTGATCTGAGAGATAATGTTAAATACAAGCCGGCATTCAGCAGATTCAAGATCTATATAATTGACGAAGTGCATATGCTGACCACTGCTGCATTTAATGCTCTGTTAAAAACTCTTGAAGAACCTCCGCCCCATGTGATTTTTATATTCGCAACAACTGAACCGCACAAAGTTCCGGTCACTATTTTATCGAGATGCCAGAGGCATGATTTCAAAAGAATTGGCCTTGATGAAATTTCGGAGCAGATGGCTTATATTTGCAATAAAGAAAATGTTGATGTTTCTCAGGAAAGCCTGACAGCAATTGCCCGTGCTGCCGGAGGATGCATGAGGGATGCCTTAAGCCTTCTCGATCTTGTATTAAGCTGTTCTGAAGGCAGTATAACCGAAGAAAATCTTTCCGATACTCTTGGTCTAGTTGACAGGAGAACAATTTTTAAAATTGCCGATTCTGTTTTTAGTTCTGATGTAGCTTCGCTGCTTGATATTCTTAATGATCTTTATGAAAACGGCCATAATTTTAAAGAGCTTTATTCGGACATAACTGAACATTTCAGAAATCTGCTTATAGTTAAGATGGGCAAGAAAATTGATAAGCTTATCAACTTGCCTTCTCATGAAATAGATTTGATGGCAAAACAGGCAAAGGATATATCGGCAATTTTTTTAAACCAGATTTTAGATATTCTTTACAGAGAGGACTCGGCTATAAGGCACTCGCCGAACCCTAAACTGACGCTTGAAATTATTTTTTTCAGAATGCTTCAAATAAAGCCTGCGCTGCCTATTGAGCTTCTGATAGAAAAAATTGACGGTCTTATAAAAAACACTCTGAAGACAGATAAGAATATTCTTACTGAAAATAATGCTGTTTATGAGAATATCAGAAGTGAACCTTTAAAAGAAAGAATATGTGAAAAGGCTGTTTACCCATACAAAGAAGCCGGATATGAGGACGGTTTGAAAAAAATTCAAACAGGAACCGTTACGAAAGAAAGTGATTTAATAGGAATATGGAAGGATCTTTATGCGGTTATTTCCGGCAAATATCCTTCGCTTGCTGCTAATATGGAAAAATGCTCAATCAAAGAAATTACAGAAAACAGCATATTAATAGAAATTGACGGCAATGGATTTAATTTCAGCAGAATTACAAGCGGCAAAAATTTGGATAATTTAAAGAATATATGCAACGATTTTTTCGGAAAAAACATTGAGGTGGTTTTCAAAAAGAAAATATCGGTTGAGGGTGATATGCACAAAAAGAACAAGTCTGCAAAGCTTAAAGATGATGTGCTGAATAACCCTGTTGTCGGAGAAGCGCTGAACATTTTTAACGGCAGTATCCATAAGGTAAAGATTTTATAGGAGGAGTATTGATGAAGGGACTTGGAAATATGATGAAACAGGCCCAGAAGCTTCAGGCCGGCATGGTCAAGTTACAAGAGGAACTTGCTTTAAAAACTGTTGAAGCGACTTCTGGAGGAGGCATGATTAAAGTATTGGCAAACGGCAAACAGCAGATAACTTCAATCAGCATAGAAAAAGAAGTGGTTGACCCTGATGATGTTGAAATGCTTCAGGACCTGATTCTTGCTGCGGTTAATGATGCACTTTCTAAATCCCAGGAAATGGTTTCCCAGGAGATGAGCAAATTAACCGGTGGCATGAATATTCCCGGCCTGATGTGATCTTATTAAAGAGATATTATTATGCATTATCCCTTGTCTGTTTTAAATCTGATAAAAAATCTCGCCAAACTCCCGGGTGTCGGAGAAAAAACCGCCGAACGTTATGCAATGCATATTCTGCGTTTTTCGCAGAAAGAAGCCGAGCAACTTGCATCTGCAATTCTTGATATGAAGCAGAAGGTGAGAATATGCAACAGTTGTTTTGCTTTAAGCGAAACCGAAGTTTGTCATATATGCAGCAATCCATCCAGAAATAACACTTTATTGTGTGTCACTGAACAGCCAGCCGACATGGTAGCAATAGAAAAATCCGGGTCTTTTAACGGCCTTTATCATATACTTGCAGGAGTGTTGTCTCCGATCAACGGCATCGGGCCGGATAATATAAAGATAAGGGAACTTATAAAAAGAATTGATGATGGGAAAATCACAGAAGTTGTAATTGCAACAAGTACAAGTATTGAGGGTGAGGCTACCGCTTCTTATATAGTCCAGTGTATTTCAAAATATCCTGTAAAGATTACACGCATTGCATCCGGTATTCCGATCGGCGGCGATCTGAAATATGTTGACCAGGTGACATTAAAAAAGGCTATGGAAACTAGGCATGCCATCTAAACATATTTTTAAGCCTGAAGATATATTTAAGTGCAAAATGTGCGGTGATTGCTGCAAGGGATATGGCGGAACATATGTAACAAAAAAGGACATAGATGCTATTTCTGAATATATAAATGCCGACCCTGACAGCTTTGTCAGCATATATTGTGATATATCATGCGGGAAACCTTTGCTCAAACAGGGCATGAACAAGTATTGTATATTCTGGAACAAGATTTGCTCTATTCATCCTGTTAAACCCAGCATGTGTAAAAATTGGCCGTTTATAGAAAGTATTATTACCGATGTTGACAACTGGTATGTCATGGGCGGATTATGCCCCGGCATCCATACGGATGTTGCCCCCGCAGATATATTAGACTGTGTTGAACAGGAGCTTTCCGAGAGGAGTTGATATTTATATTTTCCAGCTTTTTATATCCGGCAGTTTGTATACATTTTTATCTTCTCCATCGGATATTATCCTAAGAAGAATATTTTTTTCTTCAAGATTTTTTATCCCTTTATACAAAGCTCCCGGGCTGCCGTTCCATAATGCGAGAAGATTTTTTGTGGAAAGAACGGCTCCTTCATCCGCGAGACCGCAGCATAATAGATAGACGGAAATTGTCTCAACGCTGAGCCCGAGCGTAAAGATTTTCTGGTTCATTGAAGGTTTAACGTTATCGTTGTTCACGTATGTTCCTTTGATAAAGATACAGACTTTCAGATAAAGTTTTTGGACTGCGTTATCAGTTGCCCCCTTCGACAACGTACCAACTGTACGCCTTACACAGAGGGGCTCCTTCTGGCCTTGCCAAAAACATTATCTGAAAGTCTATGGTGATGTTTTCCGCTTTTTACGATTTCATCAAATATAAATCAATATAAAAGATAATCGGTTATAGAGAAATGATAGGGATTTTTGATTCAGGAATCGGCGGTTTAACGGTGGTCAGGGCAGTAATGGAAAAAATTCCCGGTTATGATATCATATATTTCGGGGATACTGCACGAACACCATATGGCAACAAGAGCCCAGAAACTGTTATTCAATATGCCATTGATGATACGAATTTTTTATTAAACAACGGCGCAAATATCATTGTTGTGGCATGCAATACTGCTTCCAGCGTTGCAACTGAGAGTATAATCAACAAATTTGACGTTCCGGTTTTCGAGGTTATTACTCCTGCTGTGGAGCTTGCCATTGAGTCTTCCCGAAAAATGTCCATAGGCGTTATTGGGACAAGAGCAACTGTTAAAAGCGGTATTTATGAAAAGAAGATAAAGGCTATTAAAGAAACTGCCAGAGTTTATTCCGTTGCCTGCCCCCTTCTTGTCCCACTGGTCGAAGAAGGCTGGATAAGAAAGCCTGAAACAGCAATGATAATCAAAAAATATCTCCATTCACTTAAAGTAAAGCAAATTGATACGCTTATTCTGGGTTGTACACACTACCCTCTTTTAAAAAATATAATTTCCCGGAAAATAGGAAAGAGAGTAAATATAATTGATTCTTCTATAGGTGTTGCAGACAAACTGGAAAAATTTCTTAAAGATCACCCTGATATCGATAACCGCTTGGGCAAAAACGGAAAATCAAGAATCTTTGTGTCTGATATAACTGCACAATTTGAAAAAACCGCTAAAGCGACGTTAAGATGCAATGTTGTGCTTGAGCATGCAAGAATGTAAAGCTTCGGTAATATAATCCCCCCATCCCCCCTTTTATTAAGGGGGGGATGGGGGGATTTACAGGGTCGGATATGCAATATCCACTTTCTTTTGTCGTTTACTATAGTTTAGTTTTAAAAACTCTGTAACTACAGTTTCAGACGTTGTGTTATCTAAGCATTTTATTTCCTTGCAGTCCGTTTTCTTATTATCAAAACATGGGCGGCAGTCGGTTTGAGACCGTATAGCTTCAACAAAGAGGCCATATGGTTTCCACCTTTTAGGATTTGACGGTCCGAATATTACAATAGTCGGAATCCCCATAAATGCTGCAAGATGGCTTATCCCTGAATCATTTCCGATAAAACCGCTGCTTTGTTTCAGCAACGGCACAAGCTCCGAAAGCCGGGCAGGAATGTGTGTTTTACAGTTAGAAGGAAGATTGTTTTTAAAATATTTTAAAAGATCATATTCAGCCGGGCCTATAATGATTTCACAGCTTATTCCCTCAGATTGAAGAATTTTCATAACTTTTATAAAATTTGAAACATGCCAGTTTTTCCTTTTACTGCCTGATCCGGGATGAATTATGATTTTGGACGGAGTATCATGCGTTTTTGTGTTCAGGATCTCTTTTGTCAGAAAATCATAATATTCTTTTTCAGGCAGGCTTTCATTATCTACCAGTTTGTGTTGTGCAAGAAGCTTTAAGATGTAGTTTAACATATGAATTTCATTATCTGCGTCAGGCCGCGGAGGTATTCTGTAAATTTTTTTGTTGATTATACTGTTTATGGTTTCTTCTGCCTGACCGGAATATGAAAAAAGAAGAATATCATCGTATGACCTAAGGATTTCGGCCACAACCGGATCGATATTATCCGAAAATATCGAGGAAAAAAATGCGGCCTCAACAGGATATGTTCTATTTGTTAATTTAAGCAAGCATGCAAGCTCTCCTATGCTTTTATTGCAGATTGCATCAATTTGGTCAAAATTTACTCTAAGCTTTAGTAACGCAGGAAACAGCGAAACCACATCTCCTATTGCTCCCTGATGTATAACTAGAAGTTTTCCTTGCACCTTTATCCTTGAACCTTTAACCTTGCACCTTTTTATATATCAGGACTCAGAGTTACGAGCCATTACGCTGTGGCGGCGGCCGTAAAACAGATAAATTATCATGCCCAGTAACATCCATATACCCAGCCGCTTCCAGTTCGCCGGCGGAAGCGAGAACATAAGAATAAGACAGAATACCATCCCGAGCAGAGGAACTACAGGCACAAAAGGACAACGGAACGGTCGCTTGGCATCCGGTTGAATATAACGCATTATAAGAACTGCAGCACATACGATCACAAAAGCAAGCAATGTGCCTATGTTGACAAGTTCTGCCAATATGCCGAGAGGTATAAACGAAGCCATCACTCCAACCATGATTCCTGTGAGAATGGTGGATTTCCATGGTGTTCGGAATTTCGGATGGACATCGCCGAAAAAACTTTCAGGCAGCAGACCGTCTCTTGCCATAGCAAGAAGCACCCTGGGCTGGCTCAGCATAAGTACAAGCATTACAGAAGTTATGCCTACCACGGCTCCAAGAGAGACAACAAACTGACCCCAGCGCAAACCAACCTGTTGAAAAGCCATGGCTATAGGCGCATCCACATCGATTTTACCATAAGGAACCATACCTGTGAGTACCATTGTCACTGCTATATACAAAACTGTACATATAACAAGTGAAACTATTATTCCGATCGGAACATCGCGATGCGGCTTTCTTGCCTCCTCCGCATGAGTAGAAACAGAATCGAAGCCTATGTAAGCGAAAAATATTAAAGCGGCGCCTGCAAGCATTCCTACCGGTGCTCCGTCTGCGCCTGTCTTCCCCAGTATTGTTTTCCCGAACAGGCTCAATCCGGTCCATCCGAAAGGAGCGAAAGGCTGCCAGTTTCTGGTATCTACATAGAATGCGCCAACACCTATAACCAGCAGTACAACAATAAGCTTGATTGCTACCATGATGTTGTTGAAGCGCGAGCTTTCCCTTATGCCTATAACAAGAATTATAGTCAGAAAAGCTACAATTAAAAGAGCAGGAAGGTCGAATAAACATCCGGTGGAAACAAAATTCCCCTGGACAGGATCGAAGTCAAAAGGCGCTTTTGACAGTAATTCGGGAACATGAAAATCAAACATCCCGATAAAATTCTGAAAATACTTGGACCAACCGTGGGCAACCGTAGCGGATGCAACAGTGTATTCCAGTACAAGATCCCATCCGATTATCCAGGCGAAAAGTTCACCAAGGGTAGCATAAGCATAGGTATAGGCTGAACCTGCTATAGGCGCCATAGATGCAAATTCAGCATAGCATAATGCTGAAAAAACACAGGCAAGTCCTGCCACTACAAATGATATAACCAATGCAGGGCCTGCTTTGTATTGAGCGGCATATCCGGTTATAACGAATATGCCTGCTCCGATGATACAGCCGATACCAAGACTGGTAAGCGACCATGGGCCAAGTACACGCCGGAGACGGTTATCGTTTTTCATTTCTTCATGCAGCATGCTGAGTGGTTTACGCTTGAATGAATGTTTAAACATATATTTCTCCCTTTATCCGTTATTTACGCCATCGCATTTTCAATTTTGTATGGCATATCATTTTTACGGCTATTTTGAAACAGGAGAATTATATTCGTTTTTCAAAAGTCAAAATCGACCACTCTTCGCTGCCTATATTATAAAATAGTCTCGCTATGAGACCTTTGAAAAATGTTCAATTTTGCTCAAGTTCAAGGAAAGCGAAAATTTCAACCACAGGAATACATATGAGTATTTCGAGGATTGAAATTTGAGCCTGACGAAGAAATCGGGCAAAAGAGGACGTTTTTCAAAGGTCTCGTTATGCAGGGATAGTGACTACCGGCACGGGCGCATTTTTCACTATCTTTTCAGTGACACTCCCAAATGCGAATTTGCCTTTTCTGCCTTTCTTTGCCATAACCACCATGTCAATATTTTCTTTGCTTATAAGTTTCAGAATTTCTTCGGCAGGGTCACCGATTGCCACATGCTTTATGTAAAGAGGGCATCCTTTAAGATATTCGTTACAGATATTATCCAGACGCTCTTTGGCTTTCTTTTCCTCCCAGGCATGAATATCCTTGATATGTTTATCATCAAAAATGCCATACCACGGTTCATGAATTCCCAGTTCTTCAATAACATAGAGTATATGGATTTCTGTCTGATATTTTTGTGATAAAGAATTAACATGAGAAAGCGCCTTTTCGGCATTTCCCGAAAGATCGGTCGGCCATAATATTCTTTTAATTTCCATCGTGTTATCTCCAATCATATACCTAAAGCTTGTTTTAAGTCCATGTCATGCATAATCTCTTCATTTGCATGTATTTTAAGTTCTTTGATAATATCTCCATAGGCTGCGCCTTTCATCACTGCCGCATGATTAATATATTGAATTGCTGCGCTGTATTCCAATTCAAGGTCAAGATTTAAAAGTTTACTAGTTCATTAATTGTAATAGCCATAAATACCTCCTGTAGAATTTAGGTTTTATCTATTTCGGAAATTCGAGGGAGATAGATTCTTTCTCCCCTTCAGCCTTTATTTTGACAACCAATTCTATACTGTTGTCGCGTATCTCTAATGGCAGAGGCGGTTCACCTTCATCCATGTGTGTAATCTTTCGTATAGTACTAAGAATACTTTTGCCTATCTGTTTTCCGGGAGATGGGAGTTCACTTTTTTTATACTTGGCGATTACTTTAATTTTATCATCCTTCGAACGGGTGAGCGTTATTTTTTCAGCGCTATCGTTTATACCGTGAAGTACGGCAAGGGCCAGCCATTTCAGCTCCGCTTCCTGCTTATCTTTATCCTTTGTCAAATCTGACATTTCTTTTAGCGTATCGGTAGTTGCGTAGCAATCGCAGAGTTCTTGTACTTTAAGGTGTAAATTTTGTGTGTCTTTCAGCGGCATGTTAACCTCCTTGTTTTTTTGATTAATAATATTTTTTTCTTATTTATAGAATAGTAGGAATATTATCGTTGTCAATAGTAGCAAGGTCAGATCCGTATAGTCTGAATATAGTATTAAATTATATATTCAATAAGTTGTTGCTAATTAATTTTTTAAAAGTAAAAATCCGACCCCAGAGGGGCCGGCTTTGCTGTAACCCCTGAAAGGGGATA
>DYJH01000135.1 GCA_020723255.1 Desulfonema limicola
CTGTGCGGATCTACAGCCGTTTCATAAGATTCGCCGTTGACCATTAATTCTATAACTTGTTTCATAAAAATCCTCCTTTTATTATTTATATAAAATATAAAGCATAAATCAGGCCAATGTTATAATATTATTATTTCAATGTATTATATCATTAAACATTAATTTCATCAATATATTGATTATATATTACAATATATTGAGATATGGTTTATTAATATTCAATATATTGAAAAAATTATTTACAGCAGTTGCTATAAATCTGTTCCGTTACAGTATTTCCAACTTCTTATAAGTGTAAATATTAGATTATAGTCAGAGATTTCCGGCAGTTTCAAGAACAGATTTATTTAAAGATATTTTGTACTTGGGCTGTATCAAATCAAAGTGTTCTTTTTTAAAAGGTATATATAGCAGTTTATAACTTTCAAAGCCTATTTTGATATCAGGGAGCAGGGGGAAATAATCTTTTTTTGGTTTAATAAAATCGCTTAAAATTATTTTAATACTTTCAATTGCTTCTGCAATCGGCAAGGTAACAGGATGCATGTCAGCGTCCGGTACTTTTTTTACTATTTCATCAAATGGCTGGACAAGCGTAAACTGTGATGCAAGACGCACAAAATGCTTTGCGCGGATCTTAAAGGCAGGTATCCAGAACTTAAAATCCATATTATGCCAGCTTTTTTGTATGACTTTCGGAAGGTTAGCTATTTTTATAAGATCGGCGTAAGAAGCAAGGGCTATGTCTGATACACAGGCTTTGATTTGCCAGAAAGGAAGAAATAATAATTCTGTGTCTATTCCAGCAAAGTGGCCAAAATCTATTATTTGAAGCTCCCCGCTGCAAGCAGTTGAGAATCTTCGACCGTAAGAATTTTGATCAATTTCAGATTCGCTCGCCAATCCCGCCGCAAGCAGCGGGGAATGCGCTTGCTGTTGCGGTTCAAGTTTATTCTTACGTGGCTGCCATGCCGAATCGCAGTTTTTACACATCAAAACGATCGAATCTTTTTTACCTGATAGATTCCATCCACAATTTGGGCATATTGATGGTATGAAACCGATTCTCCAGCCAGGTTTTTCTGCTTTCAAAAGATTAACGTCCAAATCTTTTGGAAGTGTCGTGCAGATCTCTTTGTTGAGCACACCATCCCAGAGCATGCCATTCTTCAAATAGTATGGTGAATAAATAATGCTTGCTGTTTCACCTAAGAAATATTGGACGGATGGAATATCTGACTCTTTTGCACAAAATCTTTTTTCTATAAAACATAATATATCGTCCAAGGAAAGTTCCGGTTTTATGAATTTGCCCTCATATCCCGGATGGGCGAATTTAAGCTTAAGCGCCTGGGAACGAAATCCGAGGGATACCGGAAAAATAGTCGAATTAATTCCCTGATGGCTTATATCTAAAAACCTGTAATCAGTTTTGTCAAGGTAGCATGAAAAAAGAGTTCCTTTGAATCTCCAGTAGGGGAAATATAACGAACTTATAATATTGGGATTATTATTAGGCAATATATATCTAAAAAAGGTATCTTCCACAAGAAAGGAACTGACACGGCAGTACGGGCAGAAAAAAAGCCTGTCTGTCTCTTCCAGAACGGCAGGTGCGCCGCACTGAGGGCAGGAATGCTCTATGGTGATATTAAAGCTTTTCACCGCACATATTGCAGAAAACAGATTCAGTCAAATTTTTGCCGCCGCATTTTTTACAAAAATTTGGTTTTTCTTTTTCTTCAGCAGGTTGACCGCAGCGGGGACAGAAATTTGAATTAGGAGTAAGATTTTTACCGCATTTTCTGCACCGGATAAAAACAAGCTGCTGATGTCCGCAGTATGGACAAAACTTTGCATCTGAGCTTATCGGATGGGTGCATTCCACACAATTTACCGGCTCTTCAGTATTTTCTTTATCTGACTGTTTGCCGTTTGGCAATAAATATTTTGCAAACATTGCCGGCATCATTATTCCCAAACCAGCGCCCAGACCTGAAGATGCTCCGCCTGCTTCCGATGCCTTCTCGATGGACATTGCTGCTTTCATCTGCATAAGCTTATCCATATCGGTAAACAGTTCCATGCGGCTCCTATCGTCTATTGCCTGCTGAACTTCGGGAGGAGGGGTAATTGAATTGATATAAATATTCGCAAGACCGAGACCGAAACGGCCAAAATCTGTTTTAAGCCTTTTTGCAAGACCTTCTGCTATGTCATTATATTTGGCAGGCAGGTTTAATATAGAATCGAGAGCTTCTCCCATGTAGTCATTAAATCTTGATACAATAACGCTATTTAAGTAATCCTCTATTTCGGAAGCAGTGAATATACCCTGTGTGCCCACCATGCTGTTTATAAAAAGGACAGGCTGTAAAACCTGCATACTGAATATCCCAAATGCTCTCAGCCGCACAAGTCCTAACTGTGAATCCTTAAATGCAACCGGATCTCTTGTACCCCATTTTAAGTTTGTGAAGATTTTGAGGTTAACAAAATATACTTCTGCCCGAAGAGGGCTGGTCATACCCCATGGGATGCTTACCAGTTTTGTCAGTACCGGTATATTGGCGGTTTTTAACGTATGACGTCCTGGACCAAAAGCATCGATTGCTTTACCTTTGTAAAAAAATACTCCAGCCTGGCTTTGTCTCACAGTAAGCTGAGCGCCGTATTTAATTTCTCCTGAACCTGTTTCAGGGATACGGTGGACAAGTTCTTTGCCTGTTTCATCAAACCATTCAAGATTTTCTAAAAAAAATATATTGTCCGTTCCCATTTATATTAATCTCCAATTAAACAAAAATACCTTAAAACCATCATATAAACATTTTTAGTTCTTATAAATTTTACTGGCAATATTTTTGGTAGCTTGTTTATGAAAGAATTTTTCATATAGTTTTTCTTCTATAAAAAGGTCGTAGATATCTGGATCAATAATTTTGTTTTTTTTCATATCGCTCATGATGTTAAGCGCCTGTTTTAACTTCATTGGTTTTTTATATGGCCTATCCTTTGCTGTCAAGGCCTCAAAAATGTCAGCAATACCTATAATGCGCGACTGTAAAGGAAGGTCTTCTTCAGTAAGAGCCCTGGGATAACCCGAACCATCCAGTTTTTCATGATGACACGATGCATATTCCGGAACCTTTACGAGTTTTCTAGGAAATGGCAACTGGCTTAAGATTTTATATGTCACTGCAGCATGATTTTCTATAATTTTGCGTTCTTTTGCAGTGATCGAGCCATGTAATACAGTAAGATTTTCCAATTCGTCCTGAGTAATGTACGGATGTTTTTTATTATTAAGCAGATAAGTTTTTCCGGCTATTTCCTTTAACCTGGTCAAATCATATTCAGACAAAAATTCGCCAGGGGTATTTGATAATTTTATTAAGTCGAAGTCTCTATTAAGAGTTTTTATTTTTTCGTTAAGTTCCGAATCATGTAAAGCAATTTTTTTTTCATTTTTATTGTTTTTCAAATTTTTCATTTTGTTTTTTAGATGCTCATTTTCAATAATTTTAGCTATGAGGTTAAATCTTGTTTCAAGAAGATTTATGCGGTCGAAAACAGTTTGAAGCTTGGTGCTTTTATCAATTACATATTCGGGAGTAGTGATTTTGCCTACATCATGCATCCATGCCGCAATACGGATTTCTTCCATCTCGTTTTCATCAAATTGTAAGTTGCAGAATTGTTTATTGTTTGATGAATTAATTGCTTCTGCTATCATCATTGATATGTCTACAACGCGGTTTATGTGTCCCCATGTGTAGGGGGATTTTTCATCAATTGCTGCTGCTATAGTTTTAATGAAGGAATAAAAAAGATCTTTAAGATCCTTAATAAGCTGCGTATTTGTTAAGGCAACCGCAGCCTGGGAAGCAAGAGATGCTGCTTCGTCATTATATTCATCCGGAAATGCTATAACTTCTCCTGTCAACGGATCTTTTGAGTTCAGAAGCTGTAAAACACCAATAATATCATTCTCATGGTTCCTCAAAGGTATAACAAGCATCGATTTTGAACGATAGCCGGTAGATCTGTCGTATTTCATAGGCCCAGTGAAATCAAAGCCTTCGGCTTCATATACATCAGGTATATTAACTATCTCACCGGTTATTGCGACATAGGATGATACGTTTGAGTGATTATGCTTTCCGTCAACAAAAAGCGGGACGCTTGGAAGATTAATTTTAATCCCGCTTGTCCCGCCTATCTTTACATTCAATGTGTCATTTTGCAGGATTGTAAAACAAAGATATTTGTTCTCTTTATCAATAATATAAAGCGTGCCCGCATCAGCATTTGTCATCTTTCTTGCATCCGTCACAATCATCTCAAGAAGTTTATCAATATTTTTTTCGCTTGATAAAGCAAGACCAATCTTTGCGTCCTGTTTGATATGCGCAATTTGTTCTTCGGCATAAAGTTTAACTTCTGAAAGAACAGATGTTAAAAGTTTGTTCAGTTTTTTATCATGAGATAGTTTATCAATTTGCGAAGTTGAATTTATGGATTCATTACCTATTTCAGATGAAAAGGCCATATAAGAACTCCATATTATTGTCGAAGCATTTAAAGAATTTATTATTAAAGATGCCTTTTAAATCTCCAGATACCAATAAGATTAATTGCAGATTGCATAATTATGAAATCATGCTAAAATATTCAAAAAATAACTTAGTATAAATTAAAACATAATGTTTAAAGGTGAGGATGGCGCGCCTGGCAGGACTCGAACCTGTGGCCTACGGATTAGAAGTCCGTTGCTCTATCCAGCTGAGCTACAGGCGCATGGCCAAAAGTGTTATCATACCAATATTTATATGTCTATAAAAAAATAAGGTGTCTTTTAAATATGATTAATGAAAATAAAAAAAATGACCGCGCAGCGCAAAAAGCCATAGTAAAATATGATCCTTTACAGAGTTATATGATGGAAATAAGCAATTATAACTTGCTTTCCAGGGAAAAGGAGTAAGACCTCGCCGTTAAAGTTTATGAGCATGATGATAAAGAAGCAGCATATGAAATGGTTACTTCAAACCTCAGGCTGGTTGTAAAAATAGCCCTTGAATTCCAAAGAATATGGATGCAAAATCTTCTGGATCTTATACAGGAAGGAAATATCGGACTCATGCAGGCGGTAAGGAAATTTGATCCTTATAAAAATGTCAAATTTTCATATTATGCTTCATTTTGGATCAAAGCGTACATTTTAAAATTTATAATGGACAACTGGCGGTTGGTGAAAATCGGCACTACCCAGGGCCAGAGGAAACTATTCTTCAAGCTTAAAAAAGAGAAACAGGAACTAATTGATCAGGGATTTGATCCAAAACCAAAACTTTTATCCGAAAGACTTGGAGTTACAGAGAAAGAAATAGTTGATATGGATCAAAGGCTTGACGGATGGGATATCTCTCTCAATAGCCCTTTATCGGATGATTCAGAATCAGAAAAAATTGAATTGGTCAGCTATGACTCCGAATCTGCCGAGGAGCAGGTTGCCAAAAAGCAGATGGATAAACTAATATACAGTAAAATAGATGAATTCCGAAAACTGATGACGAAACGAGAAAATGAAATTTTTGATCTCAGGATATTTTCAGATAATCCTGCTACTCTCCAGGAAATAGGAGACCGTTACGGCATATCAAGGGAACGTGTGCGTCAGCTTGAGAAAAACATAATTAATAAAATGAGAGAGTTTATTAAAGATGAGCTCCCGGATTTGGTCTCATATCTGTCATGAAAAATGGCATATTGGCTTTAAAGTAGCAGCAAGGAATTATTTTAAATGAAAACCGTTTTTACAAAATTAATCACTATAATAATACTTCTTTTGTTGGTTTTTTCAGGATGTTCTTTTCCTTTTATAAATACATCTTCAAAAGCCAAAACCAGAAATGATGCTTATATACCTGAAAACAAATATTTTTATTTTACAGAATCGCAGATTTTAAAAAATAGGGGAGATATTAAAAAGGCGTTAGAATATATGGAGAAAGCTTTAGAACTTGATCCTGAATCGCTTTTTTTAAAAGGGGAACTTGTCAATTTATATATTCAGCAGAAAGAAAATGATAAAGCTTTAACAATAATAGAGGGTGTTCTCAAAAAGGAACCGGAAAACATAGGCGCTCTCATTCTTTTTGGGAAGATAAAGCATTCATCGAAAAAAATTGATGACGCCAAGAAGATATATGAAAAGATAATAGAGGGAAAACCCAAGGAAAAAAATATATATTTGCTGCTTGGCAGTATTTACATTGATGAGAAGGAATTTGATAAAGCTATTGAACTTTTTGAAAAACTTGTGAAGAATTTTCCTGACTACTATCTTGGATACTTCTATCTCGGAAAGATTTATGCCGAAAGGGGCAATTTTACAGAGGCCGAAAAGAATTTTAATAAAGCAATTGGATTAAAACCGAATATGGACGAGTCCCGATATGAGCTGGTAAATTTATATAAGATGCAGGGTGAAAAAGAAAAAACGATTCAACTTTTAAAGGAAATGTTAAAAAACAGCCCTGATAATATAAGAACGGCTCTCGATCTGGGCTGCTTCTATAAAAAGAACAATATGCAAAAAGAAGCCGAGAAAATTCTGTTTAAGCTAGGTGAAAAGAGCCTTGCCGATTTTGATGTTGTGCTCAATCTTATTCAGTTTTATCTTAACCAGCATATGTATAATGATGCTTTAATGATTCTTGAAGATATGCAAAAAGCAGCCCCTGAAAATTCTGATTTGCACTATCTTAGCGGCCTTTCCTTTTTAGCAACAAAAAATGACAGAAGCGCTCTTGAACAATTTCTTAAAGTAAAAAATGAATCAAAGTTTTATTTCGATGCAGTTTTCAGAGCCTCTCTTATTTATCAGAGCAAAGGAATGACCAAAGAAGCAATATCTTTTATTAAGGATGCAATTTCTAAAGACCCTGAAAACCCTAATTTTCAATATTTTCTGGGCCTATTTTATGAAGATCTTGAAGACTATGAAAATGCCGAAAAAGCGCTTATAAAGGCTGTAGAAAAAGACCCGGATGAACCTGTGTTCCATTTCCGCCTTGGAGTTATTTATGATAAATGGGGGAAAGAAGAAAAAACTATTGAACAGATGAAAATAGTCATTCGGATTAACCCTGAAAATGCTGATGCTCTGAATTACCTCGGTTATTCCTATGCGGAGATGGGGAAGAATCTGAGCGAAGCCGAGCAACTCATCTTAGAAGCGCTGAAATATAAACCGGGAGACGGATATATAACAGATAGCTTAGGATGGGTTTATTTCAAACAGGGTCTTTATCCAAAGGCTGTGGAAATTTTAAAAAAAGCAACGGAACTTGTGCCGGAAGACCCGGTTATTCTCGAACATCTCGGTGATGCCTACATAAAAATAAATGATAATAAAAATGCTCTTGAAACATACAGGCGTTCGCTTAAGTTCAAAAAAGAAGATGATGAAGCTTTGAAAAAGAAAATTAAGGAACTTACAGGAAAAGGGCTTTGAAAGAATATGAAGAAAATCTTTGGAGTTTTTCTTCTTTTTTTTATAACCCTTTCTTTTTTATCATGCGCATGTCTTTCAGATAGAGTATTTGATAATATTATTGGACGGGAACCCACCCCTGTTATTACTGCTGAGGCGCAGCAACTCTTTCTTGTTCTTAATGAAAATAACCGGGAAATAAAAACCTTTAAAGGAACAGGAAGGATGAACCTGTCAAATAAAAACAGGGAGATTATTTCAGCAGATATTGCATGGGTTGCAGAAAACAGCAATAAGATTTACCTTGTGTTCCGGAATATTTTAGGCCAACCAATGGCAGGTCTTGCAACTGACGGGGAATATGTTTATTTTGCTTCATATGCGGAAAAGAAATTTTATAAAAAACGCTCGGATAATGCCGATCTGAAAAGTTTTGTTTCCATTCCGATAAGGATAAAAGATATTATTTTACTTCTATCCGGGCGTGCGCCGGTTTGCGATTTTGACTCAGCGATAGCAGAATATATTGAAGACAAAGGGCCTGTTCTTGTTTTAAAGAGCAAAGGGTCTGAAGTAGTTGAAAAAATATATTTTGATAATGGGAATAATAATGTTATGCAAATTGATATGTTTGATTCCGGGAATATACTTTACCAAGTATTTTTTGATGAAGTAAAGCTTATAAAAGAATATCATATTCCGTCAAAGTTTATAATTTCTAATGAAGCCGGTGATTATATCAAGCTTTATATTAATAAATACTGGACTGACGAGCCGGTATCTCCGTCTGCTTTTGTTCTAAGACCGCCGGAGTAGCAGATATATGGAAGGCGCCCTTGATTTTATAAAAATGGCTTTAAATAAAAGAGAGGAGGAAAATCTTTCTCCTCTTGCAGTCTTAAGTTCAAAATGCCTGCGCCGGGAATATGAAGAAGGAAGAGATCTTGGTTATCGGCAGGATTTTTCAATAGATGTCGACAGAATACTTTATTCGCTTGCCTATACTCGGTATATTGACAAGACGCAGGTTTTTTACCTGATAAAAAATGACCATATAACACACAGGGTTCTTCATGTTCAGCTTGTATCTAAGATAGCCAGGACAATAGGCCGTTTTCTCGGATTAAATGAAGACTTGATAGAAGCCATATCTCTTGGTCATGATATTGGCCATACTCCCTTCGGGCATGATGGCGAAAGATTTCTGTCGGAAATTTGCGAAGAAAACAGGATCGGATATTTTTTGCATAATGTCCAAAGCGTACAGTTTCTCGACAAAGTTGAACGAAAAGGAAAGGGATGGAATCTTTCTCTCCAGACCCTTGATGGAATCTTGTGCCATGACGGTGAAATTCATAACCAGAGCCTTGCGCCCCAAAGAAAGAAAAATTTTGACACTCTTGAGCAGGAAATGGCAGTTAAGAAAAAAGATCCCGATACTAAGCTTGTGCCCATGACGCTTGAGGGTTGTGTAGTTCGGATAGCGGACACCATAAGCTATATCGGACGTGATATAGAAGATGCAATAAGGCTAAATTTGATAAAGAGAACCGATATCCCTCATGAAAGTATAAAAATACTAGGAAATACCAACGGGACAATAACATACAACCTTGTAACGGACGTTATAAAAAACAGCTTCCAGAATACAAGTATTGCATTCAGCAATGAAGTCTCGGAAGCTTTAAAACGGATAAAAACATTTAACATGGAGAGGATTTATCTTAATCCAAAAATCAAAACACACCAGGATGTTATAAAAAAATTATTCAAGATTCTTTTTGAGAAATACCTTTCCGATATAGAAAAAGATAATAGACAGTCCGTAATTTTCATCAATTATTTGGAAGATATGTCTAAAGATTATATTGAAAATCATAAGAAAGAAGAAATAGTCAGAGATTTTATCGCTGGAATGACAGATCAGTATTTTCTGCGGCAATGCCCTAAAGATATGAGGCCTGTTCCTGAAACAAGGTGAATAGATTGTAATCAGTTCTGCTTTACCCCGTTTTCAAAACTAACCTTGCCGTATTCTTCCGCAGTTCCCAGATTGGTGTAGAGTCCCCGCAGTTGTTGCCCGCCCAGAAGCACCTCATAAGCGGCTACGCCGTAGTCATTTTGGTCTCCTGTATTTTTGTAATAGACGCTCAAAACACCGTCATGAAGTATTCCTGCACCTTTGTAAGACTGGGGGGCGTCATCTGTCTGGGAGTTGTCGATTAGCCATGACAACTCATAAATATCATAATTTTTTTTGATGGTCAGCAGTCCGACATACTTATGCCCTTCGGTTCGGTAGGATCCGATAATATTAATTGTTCCTGCGCCTGATGCGGGCTGAGAATCGGCGGGAGAGCCGATGCGAAGGGCAAGATCATCTATTTTGGGCGGAAAATCGGCATGGGATTTTATTTCAGACTTAAGCCCCTTGATTACTTCGCCGGTTGCCACTTTTATGATACGGACATTTATGATGTAACAATCAAATATCTTGCCCAGACTGCCGATTACCACAAGATCGACATTTGCGAGCGAGCCGACTTTCTGAGCATGGTTGTCTTCTGTTATGCCGGACTGTATCAGCTTGTATTCGTCCATAAGTTTGTTGATCTGCGAACGTTCTACAATCTTGTAGTAACCGCCTTCAATTATCATGGTTCTGAGGTTTTCAGAAACCGCCAATGTAAGGTTTGCATCTACTCCCACCGGCTTGAGATCGAGTACCGCTATACGCTCAGCAGCGCCTGCCGTAGTGACACCAACCAATAGTAACACCAGTACGATTATACGCCTCATTGCTATTCCCCCATTTATAGGCTGCTTCAACTCATTGAATTAAACAACCTGTTATATTTTCTCCTTTTTAATATTACTTAATCAATACGTCAATATGTTTTAGGTTAGTAAAGCAAGTTCCCTTAATTTCTCCCGTTTTTGTAACCTAAGAAATAGTAGGTTTGAAATAAAAATCGTGATAATATGACAAAAGATATGAATAGATGTAAATAGATCTATTCTATAAACAGGAGGTGAACTATGGATAAGGCAGAACTGAAGAGTTTTGGGAAACCAGATGAGGTTCGCGAGTTTCCGAAAGGGCGGCTGGAGCTCATCAAAGTCGGCGGTGCAATGGTCGGTCGCGCCATCTTTGAGCCTGGATGGAGGTGGTTGACATCTGTCCAGCCCCTTGCAAAGACAAAGAGCTGTGAAGTGCCGCATTTTCAGTACCACGTTTCAGGCCTGCTGAAGGTAGTGATGGACGACGGAACGGAGTTCGAGTGCCGGCCTGGCGATGTTTCGCGTCTTCCTTCAGGCCATGATGCTTGGGTTGTGGGGGATGAGCCTGCGGTCGTTGTAGATTTTCAAGGAATGATTGACTATGCGAAGTCTGTGTAGGTTGCCTTGCGCGAGTTCATTGGATAGAGCAGGAGGTCAGTTGATATCAATAGGGTGAAACTCGGCGAAAACCTCGGCGTCTCGATCGTGCGGATTAACTTCCCCCTGCCGCTTGAGCGCTTCAAAGAGCAGGAAAATCAGGTTCTAACAATGGCCGAGCGGGAAGAAGTTCGGAAGTTGCTCCGCTATGGCAACACGAGGATGGAATCCCCACGAGAAAGGACAACCTGCAAGGCCGGAATCACGAAGATTAACATTCTCACGAAAAGAGATGTTACGCCTTGTGTATTCGTTCCTCTCCTCTATGGAAACATCCGCAAAGATCGCTTTGCGGATATCTGGAGAGCAATGAGCGTCTACTCACGCTCGTTTAAAGTCAGGGGGAAATGCCCTGTCTGCGACCCAGTCACATCCATCCGCATCTTCGACGCCGCCAAAGCCCGAGAGAAAGGCTTTGATCGCCTGTTTTGTCATTCAGAAATCAAGAAAGCCCATGATGCAAAGTGAGAGGTAGTAACGTCTATGTTTTTATGAGATTCTATAAGAAAAAGAAGCGGGAGCTCCATTTTCTACTACCTCACAGCTGAATTTATATGAAAATAGATTTAACTACCTATTGTTAAAAGACAGTCAACGTTGATA
>DYJH01000136.1 GCA_020723255.1 Desulfonema limicola
AGAGATCCAAACATTAAAAGAAAAAATAACTAAAGGTCAAATATAGACTTGACCCCATTTCATTTAAGGCTGCATCCGAGAATGAAAAATAACCTTATAATTTACAGATCTGCTTTTAGCTTTTGTCAAATAGGCTGAGAAATTATGCCTTACGATAAAAAACCCAAAGTCAGCCTGCATGCCAAGCTAATGCTTATTTTTCTTGCTCTTGCTCTGGTTCCCCTACTGGTCATAGGCTGGTTTTCAATTAAAACTACAGAGGACCTGATAGCCAGCATGGTGATTCGTCAGCTTCAAAATGTTGCAGTGGACAAGGTCGCTATTCTGGAACGCTGGCTTGACGAACGCAAGGCGGATCTGATGGTTGTTGCCGGAACATCGATTTTAAAATCCATGAATCCAGGTTTGATTGCTCCCTATCTTGACCTTGTGCACGATAAATACGGCGTTTACAACAATTTAAAAGTTGTTTCAGCTTCCGGAAAGATCATTTTCGACAGCAGAAAAAGCACGTCTCTTTCGGAAAAAAACAACAGCGAGGTTTATATTGCAAGAAATGCTCTGTATATGTCTGATATTACATATTTACCCGAAGAGCAGGAATCCTCCTTTGATATCGCAGTTCCTGTTGAAAGCAATGATGGAAAGCTCTTAGGAACGGTTTACGGCAGTGTCGGAACCAATAAAATAGTATTTTTCATTCTGAACGTGTCTTTAGGCGTTACCGGAGAGTGCTATCTTGTTGATAAAGACGGAAGATTTCTTGCACACAAGCAGCCTTCCAGAATTTTAACGCAAAATATATCTCAGTCTGAAAGCTTCAAAAAAATATTCGAAAAACGAGACGGCAAAAAAGCATACCTGGATTATCGCGGCATAGAAGTACTGGGCACTTCACTGAATGTGGGCGGCACGGACTGGTATATTGTTGTTGAGCAGGATTACGACGAAGCATTTCAGAGTGCAAAAACCCTTAAACGAATTATTTATATTACACTTATTTTATGCATTGCAAGTGCATTGATGCTTACGTGGATGATATCGTACCGGATTGTAAGCCCTATAAGAAGTCTTAGCAGATATGCAGGAAATATAGCAGATTCAAAATTTGATAAACCGATTGAAGGGATTAAGAGAGATGATGAAATCGGCCTGCTTTACAGCGCATTTGAACATATGTCCCGCAAACTTCAGGAGCGCCAGAGTGATCTTGAAAAGAAAGTCGGGCTAAAAGAAGCAGAGCTTAAGGAAACAAAACTTATTGCGGAGCGTTCGGAAAAGTTTGCCGCTATGGGAAGAATGGGTGCTGCTGTTGCTCATGAAATAAGAACTCCCCTTACTTCCATTAAACTTTTCTTGGAGTCTGTTCAGGATCAAATCGAACGTTTTCCCGAAGACAAGGAAGATTTCCGGATTGCGATGAAGCAGGTCAACAGGATTGAAGCAACTATAAACAGGTTTCTCGAATTTACAAAACCGCAGGCTCTTATGTTTTCGGTAATTGATGTGGCAAAACTTATAGAAGATGTTCTTTCTATAGTCAGGCCTCTTGCAAATCGCCAAGAATGTTCACTTAATATCAGGATTAACAATAATCTCCCGCCAATAAACGGAGTCAGAAAGTTATTGTCCGAAGCGCTTATCAACCTTTTTATTAACGCTCTTGAAGCAATGCCTTTGCATGGTGTTGTTTCCATGACAGCTGCTGAAGATATTATTAATCTAAACGGCATAAATGAACCCTGTGTTAAAATAGAAATTACTGATACCGGCCAGGGTATTCCCGATGATCAGATTGAAAATATTTTTGAGCCGTTTTTTACCACAAAAGCATCCGGCACTGGACTAGGACTTCCACTTGTGCTAAATACGATAAAAAATCATGGCGGAATAATACATGTTAAAAGTGTTTTTCAACAAGGAACGAAATTTACTATTTTTCTCCCCCTGAAATTCAACCAAACGTTATTTGAAAAAGATGGAAAAAATATTACTGATTGATGATGATGAAGGTCTGATACACTTTTTAAGCAGATTTTTTCAAAGGAAAGGCTATGAAGTTACTGCCTGCCTGAATGGCCGCGCCGCTATTGAAAAAATAAGCAAGGAAAGTTTCGATCTTATTCTGCTTGATTACAAAATGCCCGAATTCAACGGGCTGGATACCTTGGCGGAAATCAAAGCTGTCGAAGTAAAAACGCCCGTAATCATAATGACAGCTTACGGCACTACAGATCTGGCTATTGAAACTATGAAGAGAGGCGCATACGACTATCTTGTAAAGCCTTTTGAGCGCAAAGATCTTAGCCGCATTGTCAGCGATGCGCTGACGATTAACCGCCAGATGAAAGAAATTGTCAGTTTTCCCGATTCCGAAACTGCAGCGCCGGCTTCAATGGATAGAAACACGCTACAGATCATCGGCAGCAGCAAAAAAATGCGCGATATTTATAAGCTGATAGGCCAGATAGCGGAAAAAGACGTGTCGGTGCTGATATCGGGTGAAAGCGGAACAGGAAAAGAGCTGATGGCAAGGGCCATATACCATCACAGCCGTCGCAAAGATAAACCTTTTATTGCCATCAATTGCGCCGCCATACCCGAAACTCTCTTTGAAAGCGAATTGTTCGGACATGAGCGTGGCGCATTCACCGGAGCTGAACGGACATACATCGGTAAAATTGAAAGATGCGACAACGGCACTCTTTTTTTAGATGAGATCGGCGAAATGTCTCCTGCCCTGCAGGCTAAGCTGCTGCGGGTTCTTCAGGAAGGCGAAATTGAAAGGCTGGGCGGCAACCAGGTCATCAAAGTTAATGTCCGCGTTATAACCGCAACCAACAAAATTCTTGAAAAAGAGACGGAACTCGGCGGATTCAGAAAAGATCTTTACTGGCGCCTGAAAGTCATTTCAATAGATCTTCCGCCTTTAAGACGCCGTCCTGAAGATATCCCCGATCTGGTAAATTATTTTCTGAAAAAATTCAGCTCGGAATATAAGCGGCCTCTTTGCTACTTATCGGGAACAGCATTAAACAAACTGACCTCATATTCATGGCCGGGCAACGTACGTGAGCTTGAAAACTGCATAAGACGCGCCGTTTTGCTCAGCACCGGAGATGTGATAGCCGAAGGAAATCTGATGATACCCGATGCAGAAGATGAACATGTTCTGCAAAGCCTGAACCGCGAGCAGTTGATCGAGAGGCTGAAAGAAAAACTTGGAGAAATTATCCCTGAAATACTGCGCCTTTCGAAACAGAATATACATACCAATATTATTGAAGCAGTTGAAGAAACTCTAATAAGCAAAGCTCTTGAGGAATGCGGCAACAACCAGGTCCAGGCTGCCAGAATGCTTGGAATCAGCCGCAATACATTGCGGAATCGTCTTAAAAAACAAGTCGATAGACAGGAAGATGATCAGGCAATCGAATAAAAGCTTAAACTGATCGTATTTGATATTGCTGTTCAAATATCATACAGCTAAGAAAATTCCTCTTTTAATATCTTTATTATCAATATGTTATCATTAAATTGTATTTTACACATTCCTTGAGAACTGTTTACTTTTGATCACCGGATATTTCCAGATTCTTTACCCTCGTTTTCATCTTAAATATATATAGCCATAAATTCTGATAGTTATATGTTTCGGTAAATATATTTTCTTCTGGCATATCTCTTGCGAAGAGTATTCACGAACAGAGATTTGGGCCATGAAATTACCGGCAATTTTTAACGAATCTCTTAACAGACAGGATTTATTTTTAAAAAGGGGGTTTCCACATGAAGACGAATCAAATAAAAAAGATAGATTATGGCTTTGAGTATAGGACTTTTATCCATATGAGAAAAAATATGGATTGTGAAGGACTTCTTATAAGCGAAAGAATTGAGGAAATCATGATGATGTGCGACAGGGAACATCCCATTTATGAACAGATAAGCAGTTTCAGTATCGCATTATATGCACTCGGTTTTTTTAATTGCGATGACTTGATGTCCTTTCAGGATATTGACGCGCATGAAGCTGCTGTTATTTTAAGTGAGCATTTTACAAAAATCGATCAGGATGACCTGCCTCAAGACTACAATATCACCGAATCAAATGAACAATACCTGCTGGTTGTAGGAGATCCTTTGTTTCCGGTACATTTTGCCGTTCTTGCAGACACAGCCGTTTCAAGACCATTTTTCTCCAAACTGCCTTTTTTCGGCAGCGGTTTTGACAGCCTTGAGGAATTGATGGATGAGTTCGCAGATATCGACGGGATAAGCTCCGATGATTTTCACTTTTTCAGAAAAACAAGTTACGGGACAATACCTTCCGCATCGATTGGTAAAATATACATCGTAAAAAATTATTGATGGAGCCACTTTCAAAACGTTTCAGTTTGGTCAAGGTCAAGGCGGGCAAAAATTTTAACAGCACGAATACATTAAGTATTTCGAGCATTAAAATTTTTGCCCAACGCAGAGATCGGCCAAAATAGGACGTTTTGAAACTGGCTCAGTGGCATAGAATTATTGAAACAATAAATTTTAAATTCCAAGGAGACAAGTGAATGTCAGTTATTAAGAGCGTCATCGACAAAGTAAAGCATACGGACCCGGGTCAGAATGAATTTCACCAGGCTGTTACGGAAGTTCTGGAATCACTGGAACCGACAACAAAGCGGCATCCTGAATTTGTAAAAAGCGGCATATATGAAAGAATCGTTGAACCAGAAAGAGCTATAATTTTCCGGGTGCCCTGGGTTGATGATAAAGACCGTGTTGTAGTCAACCGTGGGTTCAGAGTGCAGTTCAATAATGCCATAGGACCTTTCAAAGGGGGCATCCGTTTCCATCCCTCAGTGAATTTAAGCATTATCAAATTTTTAGGATTTGAGCAGATTTTTAAAAATTCTCTGACAACACTGCCTATGGGCGGCGGAAAAGGCGGTTCAGATTTTGATCCCAAGGGAAAATCCGATTGCGAAATAATGCGTTTCTGCCAGGCCTTTATGAGAGAGCTTTTCAGGCATATAGGCTCTGAAACTGACGTGCCTGCCGGAGATATCGGTGTAGGCGGCAGAGAGATAGGCTATATGTATGGATACTATAAAAAACTCAGAAATGAACATACGGGAGTTTTAACGGGAAAATCGCTTGAATACGGAGGAAGCCTTATAAGGCCGGAAGCTACAGGATATGGCACGGTTTATTTTGCAGCCGAGATGCTGGCAACCAGGGGACTTGATTTCAAGAATAAATGCGTGGCGGTAAGCGGCTCCGGCAATGTCGCCCAGTTCACCATTGAAAAGGTCAATCAGCTGGGAGGAAAGGTTATTTCTATTTGTGATTCCGGCGCAACTGTTATAGACGAAAAAGGTATAGACAGCGACAAATGCTGTTATATCATGGAACTGAAAAATGTTAACCGCGGCAGAATAACTGAATATGCCGATAAATATAAGACTGTCTGTTTTGAAGGCAAGAATGTATGGGATGTTATAAGAGAGCAGGGCGTCAAAGTAGATATTGCGCTGCCATGCGCCACTCAGAATGAAATCGATGCAACTAATGCTGCTGCCCTTGTAAAAAACGGCTGCATCTGTGTGGCAGAAGGCGCCAATATGCCTTCCACGCCTGAAGCAGTTAAAATTTTCCAGGATAACAATATTCTTTTTGGCCCCGGCAAAGCAGCTAATGCCGGAGGGGTGGCTACTTCCGGTCTGGAAATGAGCCAGAACAGCATGAAACTTTCATGGACAAGGGAAGAAGTGGATAACCGGCTTCTGATTATCATGAAAAGCATTCATAATTCATGTTTAAATGCGGCAGAAGCCTATGGCAAGAAGGGTGATTACGTAATGGGCGCTAATATAGCCGGGTTTGTCAAGGTCGCAAAGGCCATGCTCGCTTATGGAGTCGTCTAAAAACTATAGGATGAGCCACTTTCAAAACGTTTCAGTTTGGTCAAGGTCAAGGCGGGCGAAAATTTTAACAACAGGAATACATTGAGTATTTCGAGGATTAAAATTTTTGTCCAACGCAGAGATCGGCCAAAATGGGACGTTTTGAAACTGGCTCGGATGATTTGTTGCCCGGGCTAATCCGGAAGGCAACAAATCATCCTTTGGGTAATAACATTTGAGTGAATCATCAATCCCTTTCCGCTCAGATCCAAAACCTTTACAACCCGGCTTAAGCCCTTTTCGGCAGGATTTATGCTTTCAAGTATATTCGGCAATTCCTGAAACCAGTTCTGCCTGAATATAACGCCGGAACTTTCCGGATAAACGGCGAAATAAAAAATGCCCGTTTCGATAAGATCATGAAAAAAGTGTGTCCCGAAGGATAAGTCCGGAATCAGGCTTCCGTCCCGGTAGCTTAATTCTGCAAGTACTGAAATATGGTTGATTTCTGAAAAATTGACCGGAACGCCCATTTCAGGTGAATGTGTTCCCCATCTTCCTGGCCCTATCAACATGGTTGGAGTTTTTGCCCTGTCGTTCACCATCCTGTTCAATTTGCCGATCAGGCGGGCAACACTGTATTTTTCCGTCCGGGAAAGCGTAGTGTAGGATTCGGGATCAACATATATTATTCTTGAAATCGGTTGTGAAACATTTCCCCCCATAAAATTTCCTTCGGTACGGATAATTATATTCTCTTCCTTTACTGCTTCCGGCAATGTAGTATTTCCGAATTGTTCTATGGTTTGAAAAGGACGGCATTGCAGCAGGTTGATCTGAATATCATCCGCCTGGTTGAAGTTAATCGTAAATTCAATATCCACGGGATTCTCATATATGTTTTCAAGCCTTCTTAACATTTTTTCCATCAAACCGATAAAAGGCGTTTCTGTAAGAAAAGGATCAAATGTAAGAACCCATATGTCCCTGCCGGGTTTGCCCATGCTAAGCAAATTCTGGGCTGCTTCCGTATCCCTTATGCCCACAAGTTCGAGTTTTTTCGGCACTACTTCTTCAAGCAACCTCTGCATAGGTATGGTTTCTATCTGATTTGTCGTTAGATTCAACACATCAACAAAATGCTGCGAATACTTCCTGATATCTTTCATTCCTGATAACGGCTTTACCAGCGGATTGTCTATAGCAACTATTCTGGGATAATCATTTTCAACCCGATTAACAGCACGCGTGCCAAGCCCAAACACCAGACGTATCATGCCGGCTTTTTCGTCCATATCCTTTTTCCAGACAAAAGGATTGCGGGATAAACCCACCCCGGCAAGCTCAGGGAAAAAATAACGTTTGTGGTAAGCGCCTGATACCCGCTGAACCAAAAGGGCCATTTGTTCATCCATCCGATCAAGCTTTCTTTGCAATCTGTAGGCAAGAGCATCCTCGCTCATAGTGCTTGCAAATATCTTACGCACCGCTTCTTCAAAATTCTCATATCTCTTCTCCGGAGAACCCTGGTTCACGCAAAAAAAGCTTTCATACTTTCCGGCAAAAGCGCTGCCAAAGGCATCTTCAAGAAGGCTGCTGGAACGAACTATAATAGGCGACTGTCCGAAATATTCCAGCATCAACCGGAATTGCTCCTTAATTTCTTCAGGAAAATGGCCGCTTAACATCTTATGATTAAGCTCTGAGGCGTTATCAAAATACCCTTTTTCAGTTTTATGCGTCATGAAAAGCTTCCACCAACCATTGCGGGCTATATAAGAATAAAATACATCAGAGCCTATATAAAATGAATCATGATGTTCCAGAACGTCACGCCATTTGAATGAGTCGTCCTGCATCAATATCTTTCTCGACAATAGCATTCCCACCGATTTTCCGCCGATGAATCCTGTGCCGATAAGCCGCTCTTTAATTTGCAGAAGATCTTCCAAAGTTATATGCTTTCTTATCAGGGATAATAACCTCTGGTTCCTGCTAAGCAAAACACGGCTTAGCTGTTCAACCATATCCTGCTTTTCTTCAAAGCCTGAATCCGATTCCAGAATATTTCTGGCCTGCATGAAAAGATGGTCCCAGTAGTCGAGATGCCTCTGGGCGGCCATAGTATTGCGTTTGGAAAGATGAGAAAAAAACTGAGTGGCATCCACACTGTCTATTACAGGCACAAGATTTTCTTTTTTTTTAATGTGAGGAAAATACATTGTAGGGGAATAACGATGCTGAACCTTGATGGGATGAATACAAATTTGCCCCATGTAATTATATACATCTATCAGAACCTGAGTAGTTTCCCTGATGAGGGCTATCGCCTTGAATGAATGACGATTGCGCAGGATCCCAAAATAGGCTATCGTGTTTAATTCAAAAAGATACGGGCAGGTGATGGAAAAGAAATCCCCGATCATCAGATCGGTTGCCCATATGTGAAGAAGATCGGACAGTGAATCAAATACATAGCAGGTATTTCTGCCTTCTTTGCCGATGATGCTGTGCACTTGCGTTGAAAAAGACTCGAAACCGCTTTCCACTTTCAAATGGTATATTATCAGGTTTTTTCTTTCCTCAAGGAGCGCGGTATGGCGGGCAAATCTTAGGTAAACCACTTTTTCGTTCCGGGCAATGGTTTTATTTACAAACATCGATGCCAGTCTCTGGTAGTCATCTATGCTGTCAACCTGCCACACTACATTGTCACTTCTTCGCAGATGATCAATAATTGTATCCAGATTTTCCCAACCCGTACTCATGTGAGAATAATCAGCCATTAAATCAGCTCCTTTTATTTATCTAGTGTCTGAACGGGAATTGATAATGCCGACATATCGGCAGGTTATAGCAAAAAAGAAGTAGAAGATTTCCCGGTTTTGCAAAGAAAGTACTTGCTTAATTTACTTCCTTCTGTTATTTAAAAGACAGCAAAATCAATAAGTAGCAGAGCAATCCGATCTATCAGAATCGGATGAAGTAAACAAAAACCGGAAAATCTTCAAGGTGAAATATTATGCGAAAAGTGATCGAAAATCAATTGAAAATTGGACAGATTGATATTCCCGGAATTAAACTCGACCTTGCCTGCCGAGATGAAATCCCCCAAATTTTGTTGGGGCTTCAACATCTTTACATCAATAGGGACCTTCGAACGGAAATGTTCAAGATATTGGAAGGCATAACCCCGAAGGAGGTTGATGCTGATAAAGGTCGTCCCGGAATGGATTTGTGGAAGATATTGGTTTTGGCCATTCTTCGGGTCAACTGCAACTGGGATTATGACAAGCTTCATAATATCGTTAATGAGCACAAAACGGTTCGGGAGTTTTTAGGCCATACCATTTATGAGTTTGATCAGACCTATGGACTGCAAACTCTGAAAGACAACATCAGCTTCCTGACGCCTGCGGTGCTTGACAGAATCAACCAGTTGGTCATTCATGCCGGTCATGCTTTGGTCACCAAAGGCAATGGAGCGGTACTCAAAGCCAGGTGTGATTCGTTTGTTCTGGAAACCGATGTCCATTATCCTACGGATATCAACCTGCTTCTGGATGCCATTCGAAAAACCGTTTTCGATATCGGGTTGTTTTGTGATGATTACGGGATTACCGAGTGGCGGCAATACAGGCATATCTTCAAAAAGATCAAGAAACAGTTCAATGTGGTGAGAAAGATCAAACGGTCATCCTCGAACAAGGAGGAATTGAAAGCCGAAAAAGATCGACTGGTCATGGAAGCCACCGTGCGATATGTGGATATGGTTGAAGCCTATGTGAACCGGGCCGAACAGACGGTCGGCATTTTAAACGGTATGGGTATCTGTGCCGTTTCCCGTTTCATGACGATTGAACATTACATGGGTCATGCCAAACGCCAGATCGATCAGATTAGAAGGTGGGTGCTTGAAGACGAAACCATCCCGCACCATGAAAAAGTGTTTTCCATTTTCGAGGAACACACCGAGTGGATCAGCAAAGGCAAAGCCGGAGTGCCTCAGGAGCTGGGGTTGTGTGTCTGCATCCTCGAAGATCAGCACGGTTTCATTCTTCATCATCATGTCATGAAAAAACAAAAAGATGTTGATATTGCTGTGATGATGGTTATTGAAGCCAAGCGCAGGTTCCCGGCTTTATCCGGTTGCAGTTTTGACAAAGGGTTTTACAATCCCGGAAACAGGAACGAACTCAAGGGTATTTTGGATGACGTGGTCATGCCAAAAAAAGGAAAGCTGTCCAAAGCAGACAAGGTTATCGAGCATTCGGAAGCATTTATCGAAGCAAGGCAGAAGCATTCTGCCGTTGAATCGGCGATCAACGCCCTTGAGAATCACGGTCTGGATAGATGCCGCGACCACGGGATTGAGGGCTTTAAGCGTTATGTGGACTTGGCGGTGTTGGGACGCAATATCCAGATCCTTGGCGCCAAGATCCGCCAAAATAGAATAAAAGAGCAAATGCGGCTTGAGCAACGTTTGGCTGCATAGGGCGGTCAGCGAATTCGAGATGATAACCTCCGGCGGACAGCTGTTTTTAAAATCAGGCCGAAAATCCTGAAAAGCGGCTATATTAGCTTTACTACCTGTTGGTAATGGTTGGGGGTGGCATTATTTTACTCATGGGAGATTTTGCCCTCCACGGAGAAAGCCAAAAACTGCCTTTTCCGTTCAGACACTAATTATTAAACGAGCGCATGTGGAGCAGCGGATAATGACACATTGGCGGAAGCGGCACAAAGTCAGAGACAGGAATACGGGATACGCCAGGTTCAAAAGCAGAGAGCTATACGATAAGTATGGACTCTACCCAAATCACCTTCAGATAGCGCTTCTTGCCAACGGTTTAATATATATCATCGTGATGTCCAACATTTACCAATACAATTTCTTTGTCAGTAAAATAGAATTCCAAGGTAATACGATAAGAAATATTGATAGAAACAGAATGTAACTTCTTTAATTTGCCTTGTAATTGATGTAACCTCAGGGAAGGATGATCAGGATTAATTTCTAATATTTTAAGAATTTTTTCATACTGGGATATTAAATCAGGATGTTTTTTTAAAAACTTTGTTGCTCTTTTAATATAGCTGTCAGTGTAAATTAGTTTGTAATTCATTCTGTTACTCGTTTAATATGTTCTTCAACACTTTCGGTAACAAATTTCCCGGCTTGATAATCGGCTTTGGTTTCATGTAATGCAGCATCAAGTTCACACTCACGAAGATAACTGTAATGTTGCATATCCATGACAACATATTTCTCTTTACCACGGACGGTGATTACTAATTCATGACCGCTGTCAAGGTTGCTTTCAATAGCTGAAATGCCTTTTGTTTTCAATTGATTAGCAGTTATGGTGTTCATAATAACCTCATTTATAATATTTATAATAGTGCTATTTATAATGCATTTATATTTTTATTAGTTTTTATAATCAAGAAAAAATAAACGCAGTTTCAATTTATATTAATTTAAGATAAAAAAGCAGTACTAATGAAGTTTGATGGACTCGTAAGAAGTCCCTCAACAGGCCGAGAGCGGTTAAGCCCCGGCCTGGGGTGAGGGTGGAACCACTTGAATTTACTTCAAGTGGCGGG
>DYJH01000137.1 GCA_020723255.1 Desulfonema limicola
AGCAAGGCTGCGGTAGATAAGGGCTTTTCGTTAAAGGATATCGGCGTTGTGCTTCACGCCAAGTTCCATCAGGATTTCCAGAAAATAGTGGATAAGGTTCAGGTAACGCTTTACACCAAGAAAGAAGACGTAGATAAACTTACAAAACGTGCAAGAGAAGAATACAAGACCAGAGATGAGCGCGTTGAAAAGATGACTGACGAATCTGTTGAAACATATTATTCATGTACGCTTTGCCAGTCGTTTGCTCCGAACCATGTTTGTACGGTAAGCCCTGAGAGAACAGGTCTTTGCGGAGCATATAACTGGATGGACTGCAAGGCTTCATTTGAAATAAACCCAACCGGTCCTAACCAGCCGATTGAAAAGGGTGAATGCCTTGATACAGTTCTGGGACAGTGGAAGGGTGTTAATGATTTTATATTCAAGGCATCAAGAGGAGCTGTCACACATTATAACTTCTATTCTATGATTAAAGACCCGATGACCACCTGTGGCTGCTGTGAAGCTATTGCAGCAACTCTTCCTACCTGCAACGGAGTTATGACAGTTCATCGTGACTACACCGGTGAAACTCCGTGCGGCATGAAGTTTACCACACTGGCGGGAGTTATGGGCGGAGGAGCGTCATCTCCAGGATTTGTGGGACATTCAAAATTCAATATCACCCAGGGGAAATTTCTCAAAGGTGATGGCGGACTCTTAAGAATGGTATGGATGCCAAAGAGCCTGAAAGAAGAGATCAAAGACAGAATTATAAAAAGAGGAGAGGCTCTTGGATATCCCAACTTGTATGATATGATCGCTGATGAGTCTGTTGGAATCACCGAAGAAGAAATTATGCCTTTCCTGCAGAAAGTCGGCCATCCGGCTCTTTCAATGCCTCCGCTGTTGGGATAATGGATGATGTCGGTAAATATGAATTTATGTTTTAAACTTAAATAAGGAGATAAAAATGGCATTAACCGGTATTCAGATTTTCAAACTCCTGCCGAAAACCAACTGTAAGGAATGTGGTGTTCCCACATGTCTTGCATTTGCCATGAACCTGGCATCCGGCAAAGCTGAGCTTGATAGCTGTCCATATGTATCCGAAGAAGCCAGAGCGCAACTGTCAGAGGCCTCCGCGCCTCCGATACGTCCTGTTGCAGTCGGAAAAGGCGTTCGTTCGTTCACGACCGGTGGCGAGACCGTTCAATACCGCCATGAAAAAACTTTTTTCAACCCGACGGCGTTTGCGGCTCTCGTCAATTCCGATATAAAGGAAGCAGAGCTTAAAGATAAACTTAAAGTATGGAATGCTTTCCAGTATGAAAGGGTTGGATTGAATTTAAGGCCGGAACTCGTGGCTCTTAAAGATGTAAAAGGAGATGGGAAAGAATTTGCAAAGAAGGCAAAACTAATTGCTGAAACTTCCGAATTCAATCTTATTCTTATGAGTGAAAACAAAGATGTAATCAAAGCCGGAGTAGAGGCATGTAAATTCAAGAAACCCGTTATATATGCAGCTGTCGAAGGCAATATTGATGCTTTAGGGGAAATTGCAAAAGAAAATAACCTGCCCCTTGCGGTTAAAGCCAAATCAGTTGAAGGCTTGATTCCTTTAACAGATAAGCTGACCGGCATGGGTATAAAAGACCTTATAATTGATCCGGGCTCAAGAGAAATAAAGCAATCTTTGGAGGACCTCGTTGCTATAAGGCGTGCGGCTCTTAAATCCGGAAACAGATCGCTTGGTTTTCCGACTATAACTTTCCCGTGTGAGATGGCCTCAAATATAGACGTTGAGACACTTATTGCAGGAATGCACGTAGCAAAATATGGTGGAATTGTTGTAATGTCGGATTTTAAGAGCGAGAATATATTCCCGCTTCTTCTGGAACGGCTTAATATTTTTACAGATCCGCAAAGGCCGATGACGGTAACGCAGGGGATTTATCCCATAGGGAATCCTGATGAAAATTCTCCTGTTCTGGTTACAACGAACTTTGCTCTTACTTATTTTATTGTATCGGGTGAAATTGAAAGCAGTAAAGTTCCATCATGGCTTTTGGTAAAGGATTCGGAAGGCCTTTCAGTTATGACTGCTTGGGCCGCCGGAAAATTTTCTGGCGATGATGTTGGTGCATTTGTAAAAAAGAGCGGCATTGCCGACAAGGTAAAGCATAAACAGGTAATTATTCCCGGCTATGCCGCAGCAATTGCAGGCGATATGGAAGAAGAGCTTCCCGGGTGGACGATTACGGTCGGGCCTCGTGAAGCGGCACATATTCCGGCATTTTTGAAGGCAAGATAATAAAATAGCAGGCGGCGGTTTTTTCCTGCAAAAAAGAAAACCGCCGCCATTAAAAACCGTTAGCTAAAAAACGGGGAGGTTGTATGTTACTTATTGGTGAAAGCTTAAATGTTATTTCAAAAAAGATCGGTAAAGCATATAAGGAGCGCGATCCTAAACCGATCCAGGAGGAGGCTCTTCTGCAAAAAGAGAAGGGGATGGATTATATTGACATAAATCTCGGTCCCGCAAAAAAAGATGGACACGAACTCATGCCCTGGGTAGTTCAGGTCGTTCAGGAAGTTGTAACTGATATTCCTCTGGCCCTTGATACATCCAACATCGATGCAATTGAAGCGGCTTTAAAAGTTTGTAAACTTCCGCCTCTTATCAATTCCATTATGTGCCGTCCCGAACGTTATGAGAAAATGATTCCTATTGCAGCAAAATATAATGCTGATTTCATAGCTCTGATGTGGGGGCCTGATGGATTGCCGCGCGATGAGAATGAACGCGCCGCACTTTGTGTTGAACTTATATACGCTGCAAATGAAGCGGGCATTCCGAACGAAAAAATCTGGGTTGACGGCATAGTAACGCCTGTTAATATCCAGCAACCTCAGCTTATAAGCCTTATGGAGTTTCAGGGAATGATACAGGATATAGCTCCCGGCGCAAAGAGCACCTGTGGTCTGTCAAACATTTCAAATGGCCCGCCTGTACATCTGCGTCCTATTCTTAATCAGACATACATGGTTATGCTTGGGAGAAAAGGAATGTATTCTGTTATTTCAGATCCTCTGGATGAACAGCTTACTGAAATTGCAAAAGGCAAACGTCAGGATATCGTTGATCTGATCTATTCAATTATGGACGGCAATGACCCGAATATGGCCGGTCTTTCAAAAGAGATGCAGGATTACGCAAAAACAGCTAATGTAATTCTTGGAAAGACCCTTTATTCCGATTCATGGCTTGAAGTCTGATTCTGTATAATATGGAAAATCAAGCCTCTCCCTGTACTAGGGCGGGGCTTTTTTTTGGAATATATTTATGGCGCGAGTAGATGATTATATTAATGCTAAGAAAATAGCAGTTGAAAATCTGGCGAAAGAGTCTTTGGATGAGATAGCCAAAAGATCCGGATACAACATAAGCGGAACAAATAAAATTAGAGTTCCTTTTTTGGACAGGGTATATATTGTAAGCTGGCCTGATTTTGAATTTACGGACGAATATCTGGAAAATAAAGAAGCGCCTATACAGGAGCAGGTTATTATACTGCACTATCTTGAGGCAAAATCTTCAAAAAAAGCGATACAATGGATTTCATTCAGGGAAATTCAAGGAGCGTCTTTTTATTTTTCAGCTTTTGTGCAAAGAGCGATAGATCCTCTGAAGAAAGTTTTTGGCAAAAATACGGCTTTATTTGTAAAAGCTGCCGATCGCTTAAACGGCAAGACTATCGATGCCGGCAATGCCGGTTTCGAGTTTAATCTTTTCCCATTAGTTTCGCTCCAGCTTATATTGTGGGAAGGTGACGAAGAATTTATGCCCGAAGCAAATATTTTGTTTCAGGACACTATCAGTGGTATCTTTTTGCCTGAAGATGTGGCCTGGCTTTCGGGAATGCTGGTATACAGGCTTATTAGTTCGTCTAACATACTGTAAATATAATATATAATATTTTATAAAAATTTTTTCTCCTTGTTTTTATTGACAGATATATAGTCAGGTGAGATAATTTTTACATCTTTGGGGTCATTGCAATTGACCTTAAATAAAGGAGGTGATTTGGTAAAAATTTTAATTACATCATAATATGTTAATTAACATTTATTACAAAATTTTTTATGAGGAGGTAGATTGTGAAAAAAATATATTTGGCAACATTTTTAGTTCTACTAGTTGGCGTTTTTGTATCAGGTTGTGCTACAAAAGATTTTGTTAAAGAGCAAATAACCCCTCTATCTGATCGTCTTGGGAATCTCGAACAAAAAGTGACTGCAGATGAGGCTAAGATCAAAGAGATCGAAAGCAAGGTAGATGCTAATCATGCTTCTGCTATGGATGCAGCCAATAAAGCTATGGATAAGGCTACTAAGGCGGAAGCCGATGCTATGAGCGCGCAACAGGCGGCAAAGAATGCAGAAGCTATGGCGCAAAAGGCTGAAACTGCTGCAACTGAAGCTGAACAAGCCGCCAAAAAGTGTGAAAAGATATTCAAACTGGAACAGAAGAAATAAATCCGGTAATTAAAATATATAAGATAAAGGGGATGAGTTTGATTACATCCCCTTTCATTTTAAGGAAGTTAACGGGTTCTAAGGAATGATTTTTACCGGCGTTCCGTCTGTCACCAGTTCCCATATTTCATCCATTTCCTCATTGGATACTGCTATACACCCTTTAGTCCAATTACGTTTTGCCTGGAATGTGCCGAGATCTTCAAAACCCTTCGGCAAGCCATGAATTGCCAATTCATCGCCGGGCGAATGCCCTGATTTTTGCGCCCGGATAATATCTGAAGGGTTAGGATAAGAAATGTGCAGAGACTTATAAAACTTGCTGCTGATATCGTGTCGATCTATAAAATACACGCCTTCAGGAGTTCTGTTGTCCCCCCTACGGACTTTGGGTCCCATCTTTTTGCCTAAAGCGACCTTGTAGCTTTTTAAAATCTCCCCGTCTTTAAGAAGTAAAAGCAACTTTTCACTTTTGATTATAAGTACCTTATCTGCTCCACGGCTGTTTTGTGAATTTCCCAGAACAAGGTTAGGAAATAATGCTGTGTGGACTATGCTTATAATCATCATAAGCTTTATAGCGACCGTAATGCATTTCATAACACGATATATAAGAAAAAATATTGTATCATGTCAATTATGATTTGCGGAATACATAAAAATTATGTAAAGTTTTACATCAATCTGAGATAATATCAATATACTGATAAAAAATATATTTATAATATGTTACGAAAAATAATTTTCGCTGTCTCGCTGGCAGGGTTAGTACTTTGCTTTATATATTCCAATTCATATGCAGCAGAATATCCGATTGTCGGAAGTATAATTGGAGAACAGTTTATATACCAGATCAAAGATGATGATTCATTTCCGGAAATTGCCAGGAAGTATGATTTGGGCTATGATGCCATTTGTAATGCGAACCCGGATTTTGATCCTTTTATACCTGAACAGTATCGTTTGATTACAATCCCCGCCCAATGGATTTTACCGGATGTTGAGATTCAAAAGGGAATAGTTATCAATTTGGCCGAAATGCGCCTTTATTTTTTCTTGAATGGAAATAGTCATCCAGTTATAACTTTTCCCGTGGGAATAGGCGACGAGGGGAAAGATACTCCTCTTGGTATTTACACTATAATTGAGAAGACAAAAAATCCGGCATGGTACGTTCCTAAATCGATTCAATTGGAAAAACCGGACCTGCCAGATATCGTTCCTCCCGGTACTGATAATCCGATGGGCAGCCGGGCGCTTCGTTTATCTAATCGTACATATCTGATACATGGCACGAACCGTCCCTGGGGAATCGGAACGCGCAACAGTCACGGGTGTATAAGGTTATATGAGGAAGACATCGTTCAGCTATTCGATAAAGTTGATATCGGCACTCGTGTTGCTATTGTCAATCAACAGATAAAAATCGCTGTAGCAGGAAAACAAGTATATATGGAAGTCCACGTTTATGAAAATGGCAGCGATCTTAATGGGGAAGCATTGAAAATAATAGAGGCCAAAAGACTTATGGACAGTGTCGATCTTGAAAAAGTAAAAAAGGCCGTTATTGAGCGAAGCGGACTTCTTGTTGATGTATCAAAACAAAGAACAGATTCTTAATAATATAAAACTTTATGAGACTTGCCGTTATTTCGGATATTCACAGCAACACAGAAGCATTTGGATCTGTTCTGGCAGATATTGAGATATCTGCTGTAGATAAAACGATATGTCTTGGCGATGTCATAGGCTATGGCCCAGAACCGAATGAAGCTATAAGCATGATTTGTGACTACAACATACCTACTATATTGGGAAACCATGAACTATGCATTATCAATCGGGAGTATTTAACCAGGTTTAATCCTTCCGCCTGCCGTTCGATGCTGGCAACCATAGATATGCTGAATGACAAGTCTGTATATTTTGTAAATAATCTTAAACCAAATATTATATCAAACAACTGCCGTTTTGTTCACGGCTTTCCCCCTGATTCACCGACAATTTACATGTTTGAGCTTGACAAAAAAGGGATGCTTGATGCTTTTGGAAGATATGAAGAGAGAATCTGCTTTATAGGCCATACACATAGTCTCAGACTTATTGAGTTTGACGGAAATTCTATCGCTTATAATAGTCTGGATAGAGGGATAACGAAGCTTTTTGCCGGTAAGCGCTATATAATTAACGCCGGAAGCGTGGGGCAGCCAAGAGACGGCGACAATCATGCCAAATATGTTATATGGGACACATCAGATGATTCAATCGAAGCAAGATATATATCTTACGATATCGATTCGGTTGTAAATAAAATATTAAATGCCGGGCTTCCTAAGATCAATGCCATGCGGCTTTTGTGAACCGAAACAGCGAGCGCTAACCCCGCCACTTGTGGCGGGGTTAGCGGGTGAATCTGAAATTGATTATAAACCTTACGGTCGAAGATTCCCCGTTGCTTGCAACGGGGAATCTTCAAAAAGGAGAAATTCAAATAAAATGAGTAATGACCCCAATAAAATTATCTATTCAATGATCGAAGTCAGCAAATATTACGACAAGAAACCTATTCTTAAAGATATAAGCCTGTCTTATTTCTACGGCGCAAAAATTGGCGTTTTGGGTTTAAACGGCGCCGGGAAAAGTTCTCTGCTTAAAATTCTTGCCGGGGTTGACAAGGAATTTGTCGGAAAGACAATTCTTTCTCCGGGACACACTGTAGGCTTCCTTGAGCAGGAGCCTAAACTTGATGAAAATAAGACAGTACGTGAAATAGCTGAAGAAGGGGTGCAGGAGACTGTAAATCTTGTTAATGAATATAGCAGGATAAACGAAAAATTTGGAGAGCCTATGTCAGATGACGAAATGAACAAGCTTATTGAGCGTCAGGGTGCGGTACAGGAAAAACTTGACGCGCTTGATGCCTGGGATCTTGATTCGCGTCTCGAAATGGCTATGGATGCTCTTAGATGCCCTCCGGGGAACACGTCAGTAAAGGTTTTGTCCGGCGGAGAGAAAAGACGGGTTGCGCTTTGCAGGCTGCTTCTTCAAAATCCGGATATTCTGCTTCTTGATGAACCAACAAACCACCTTGATGCAGAATCCGTTGCATGGCTTGAACATCATCTTAAAAGTTATGCCGGAACAATTATTGCCGTAACGCACGACAGGTATTTTCTTGATAATGTAGCCGGGTGGATACTCGAACTGGATAAGGGACACGGAATTCCCTGGAAAGGAAATTATTCGTCATGGCTGGAGCAAAAGCAGGCAAGGCTTGCGCAGGAAGAAAAGACCATGAGCGAGCGCCGGAAAACACTGCAAAGAGAACTCGAATGGATAAGGATGTCGCCTAAAGGACGTCACGCCAAATCCAAGGCTCGTATCAATTCCTATGAAGCTCTTCTCGGGCAGGAAGGCGAGAAAAGAGCTAAGGATCTTGAAATATATATTCCTCCCGGACCTCGTCTCGGGAATGTGGTAATAGAAGCAAAAGATGTCTGCAAGGGATTTAATAATAATCTTCTTATGGAAAACATGACTTTTTCTCTTCCTCCGGGCGGTATAATCGGTGTTATTGGCCCTAACGGCGCAGGAAAAACTACGCTTTTCAGAATGATAGTAGGACAAGACAAGCCTGATTCGGGAAATATCAGAATCGGAGAAACCGTAAAACCGGCCTATGTCGATCAAAGCAGGGACGTTCTTGATCCGGCAAAAAGCATATGGGAAGTCATTTCCGAAGGTCGGGATGCCGTTATGCTCGGAAACAGGGAAGTAAACTCGCGCGCTTATGTGGCCAGGTTTAATTTTTCCGGAACTGATCAGCAGAAAAAAGTCGGATTGCTTTCGGGCGGAGAAAGGAACAGGGTGCATCTTGCGCGCATGTTAAAAGAAGGCGCAAATGTATTGCTTTTAGACGAACCGACAAACGATCTGGATGTAAACACCATGAGGGCTCTGGAAGAAGCTCTTGAGAACTTCGGAGGCTGCGCGGTTGTAATAAGCCATGACAGATGGTTTCTTGACAGAATTGCAACCCACATACTTGCGTTTGAAGGAGACAGCAAAGTTGTATGGTTTGAAGGAAACTACTCCGAATATGAGGCGGATATGAAAGCGCGTTTAGGACCTGCGGCAAGCCAGCCCCACCGCATTAAGTACAGACAACTTACTAGAATCTGAAAAGAAGGATAAAGGCACAAGGTAAAAGGTTCGAGGAAAAAGAATAGCTCATATGTTAGTAAGTTGATAAGCTGGTAAGGGAAATATCGCAAAATACTATATGCTTAAATTCCCTCACCCTTGATGGGGGAGGGTTAGGGTGGGGGTGAAAATCTCTTCTTTCTATACACATTCAGCCATTCTTCGTAAAATTCATCATAGCGATTTTCTTTTATGGCATCTCTTATATCTCTCATTAAATCCTGATAGAAAGTCAGATTGTGAATGGTAAGAAGCGTTTCGGCAAGAGGATCGCGGGAAAACAGAAGATAACGCAGAACCATTCTAGGATATGTTCTGCATGTATAGCAATTACATTTTGTATCAAGAGGGAATTTGTCTTTGCGATAGGTTTTATCAAGAATCCTGATTTTACCCATTCGGGTAAAAAGTGTTCCCTGCCTGGCGTATCTGGTAGGAATCACGCAGTCGAACATATCAATTCCTCCTTGTACCGCTGCAAGTATATCTTCAGGAAGTCCTACTCCCATCAAATACTTGGGTTTTTGTTCCGGCAATAAGGGCACTGTTACATCAACCACTTTTTTCATAAGCTCAAAACCTTCGCCTACGCTGACCCCGCCGATTGCAAAACCGTCAAAAGGAATTGAGGTGATTCCGGCAGCGCTTTTTTGCCGAAGTTCCGGAAATATTCCTCCCTGAACGATCCCAAACATGAACTGGTATTCTTTTAATGCGACTTTCCGGCATCGTTTTGCCCAGTCGGTAGTCCGTTCAACCGATTGCAGTATATATTCTCTTGAAGCCGTGTGTTCGACACATTCGTCGAAAGCCATAACTATATCTGCTCCGAGATCGCGCTGAACTTCCATTGAGCGCTCAGGAGAAAAAAAAATGCGTTCTCCGCCCTCCTCGTAGGAAAAAGAAACGCCGTCATCACTTATTTCTTTTCCGGGAAGAGAAAAAACCTGAAAACCGCCTGAGTCCGTTAGTATGGTTTTATCCCAGCCCATAAAGCGATGAAGTCCTCCCAATCGTTTAACTGTGGCAAGCCTTTCTCCAATTGAAAGATGATAAGTGTTTGCAAGAATAACTTCTGAATTTGTTTCAGTCACATCTCTTGGAGTAATGGACCGGACAAATCCTGCAGTTCCCACAGGCATAAAGGCTGGTGTACGCACAATGCCGTGAGCTGTTTGAAACTCACCACTTCTTGCACCGCATGAATCGACGGCAATAAGATTAAATCCGATATCTTTTGATTTCATTTGTATCGCTTTCTTAACTATTGGTTAAACATATTCTCTACTTCAACAGTATAAGAGCCGTCATTTTTATAAATTACAAGAGGTTGTGCTACTTTAGCTCCTGGACCGCCCCCCTTTATACCTTCAGCTATTACAAGTTTCGATTCGGAATTTTCTTTCGAGTAGATAAAGCGGAAATACTTAGGTTCAATCCCTGAATAACGCATATGTGCTATTATATCGGCTATGCGTTCGGAAGGATAAATCATTATAAATTTTCCCGAAATATCCAAAAGGCTGCTTGCCGATTCAAAGATCTCCGGAAGAGAAATCATTATTTCATGTCTTGCAAGCGCACGCTGATTATTCGTATTTACTCTTCCTGACTTTACTTTCCTGTATGGCGGATTGCATACAATAATATCAGGGGAACCTGAAAGCATGTTTCTTTTTAAATTTTTTATGTCTGTGCAAATAATTTCAATTTGTTTTTCCAGGCAGTTGTTTTTCACATTCAAGGCTGCAATATCTGCAAGACTTTTTTGTATTTCTATCCCGTATATTTTAATTTCAGGATTTCTATATGCGAGTATAAGAGAAATTATGCCACATCCTGTTCCGATATCTATAATTTTATCGCCGGCGGCTGCTTTAACATGAGAGGCAAGCAACATTGAATCGACCGAAAAACGATACCCAACCTTATTCTGTTTGATGCATATTTTACCATTTAAAAAATGGTCTTCGGTAAGCAAACCCATATTCAGAATGCCCCGATCTTGAATTTGATATCGCTGACAAGTTCTTTCCCAAGCTCGCTATTAATTCTTGATATTATATCTTTTTTATAATACTGGAGTTCTTGAATCCATACGGAACTGCTTACATAAACAAGAAGTATCTGCCCTTTGAATCCGGCAGGTCTCGCGTTTTTACAAACAGCTTCCCCAACTATATTTTTCCATATACCGGAAATATTAGCTGATTCAAAACCCAGTTCCATACGGAATTTGTTTAATAATCCGCTGAGAACATTGGCGATAGGTTCAAAATCATCTTTGTTTTTGTTAGGGTCTTTCATCTGCAGTTCCCTCAATATTAATAATACAGATTTGAGTTCCGAAAATATTTGGATTATGGCACAATGAATTTTATCATTCAAGCATGTTTGTTTTTTTATGATTCGTTTTTAAAGATGAATATCAAATAATATTAAACAAGACGGACTCGTAAAAAGAATAATGGTTGTAGGAGGCGGTCCTGCCGGAATGGAGACGGCCAGAGTAGCCAGAATGAGGGGGCACGAGGTTGCCCTTTATGAAAAGGAGAACATTTTAGGTGGTCAGG
>DYJH01000138.1 GCA_020723255.1 Desulfonema limicola
ATCTTGCAAAATAATTGTCAATATAAGTCTGGGCCATTTTCTGGCTTATGCCAAGATCCCTTGAAAGGCTGAAAGCGCTTATTCCGTATATTATACTGAAATTTATTGTCTTTGCCTGATTTCTCAGTTCGGGGGTTATAAATTCGGGAAAGATCTGAAATATTTCTATAGCTGTTCTCGTATGAATGTCCTCATCTTCCAAAAAGGCTTTAATCAGAATTTCATCTTCCGCGCAGTGGGCAAGAAGGCGAAGCTCTATCTGGGAGTAATCTGCGGAAAGAAGTTTCCAGCCCTTCCTGGGGATAAAAGCGCTTCTGATTTCTCTTCCTTCCTCGGTTTTTACCGGAATATTCTGAAGATTTGGATTGGAACTGCTTAGTCTTCCCGTAGCAGTTACTGTCTGGTTGAAGGAGGTGTATATTCTGCCTGTTTCAGGGTCCGCAATTTCGAGCAGAGCATCGGTATATGTTGATTTAAGCTTGCAGAGTGTTCTGTGCCTTAATATAAGCGCAGGGAGCTCATGGTTTTCGGCAAGCTCTGTAAGCACATCAACATCGGTTGAATAACCCGTCTTTTTTTTTGTCTTCTTCTTAACGGGAAGCATCAATTTTTCAAAAAGCACCTCTCCGAGCTGCTGTGGCGATTTGATATTGAACGTCATTCCGGCAACAGAATATATCTGTTCTTCAAGATCTTCTATCTGCTGTTCAAAATGCTTTGAAAGCTCCAACAGCCTGCTTCTGTCCACACATATACCGTTTGTCTCCATCTTCATAAGAACAGGTATAAGAGGCATTTCAACATTTTCAAAAAGATCTCTGACTCCTATTTCCAAAAGATTCGGTAAAAGCACATTATGGGCCATAAGAGTAATATCAGCGTCTTCACAGGCGTATAATACAGCCTTTTCTAGAGGCACATTCGCAAAACCTGATTCCGGTTTTTTCTTCCCCACAGTTTCTTCAAAAGTAATCTTTTTATGCCCAAGAAAATCAAGAGCTATCTGATCAAGATTGTGCGCCCGCTTTGAAGGATTAATAAGATAAGATGCCACCATTGTATCGAAATATACTCCCGCAAGCTCAATCCCATGACGTTTAAGAACTATCCAGTCATATTTTATATTCTGGCCTATTTTTTTTATATCCGGGTTTTCAAAAGCATTTTTAAGCATTTTATGCGTTTCATTAATGCCAAGCTGTTTTGGAACACCTTCGTATTCGTGAGCCAGAGGAATATAAAAAGCTTCGTGCGGTTTTAAAGAAACCGATATTCCTACAAGCCCGGCTTTCATTGGATTTTCAGATGTTGTTTCTGTGTCAAGTGCGAAATGCTTTGAGGATTCCAGTCTTCTTGCTAATCCAAAAAGTGATTTTATATCATCTATAAGGCTATAGTTCTTTTCTGAAAGATTCGAATGCCTGGAAAAACTTTGCTGAAGCTGCCTGAACTCCAGCTCCTGGAAAAGCCCGGATAACCTTTTGCTATCAGGGTTTTTAAAGCAAAAAGAGTCCGGCTCAAAATCAACAGGTGCGTTTATATTTATTTCGACAAGCTTTCTGCTTAAATCCGCCTGATCTTTAAATTGTATAAGATTTTCATGCTGCTTTTTTTTAGCAACCGAATCAATATTATCATAAAGGTTTTTCATGCTCCCGAAAGTTTTTATCAAATCGAGAGCAGTTTTAGGGCCGATTCCAGGAACCCCTGGAATGTTATCTGAGGTGTCTCCCGAAAGTCCCATCACATCAACCATCTGTTCAGGCAGAATGCCGAATTCTTCCTTAAGAGAATTTAAATCGGTTATCTTGTCTTTCATTGGGTCCCAGATGATGGATTTATCTGTTACGAGCTGAAGAAAATCCTTGTCTCCTGTTACCATAACCACTGAAAAACCCGATTCTTCAGCCTGTCGTGCAAGGGTTCCGATAATATCGTCGGCTTCATATCCCGACATTTCAATTATATGCAGGTTAAAAGCTTTTGTGATGTCCTTTATATAAGGAATTTGTACCTGCAAATCTTCAGGCATCGGGGGGCGGGTCGCCTTGTAATCTTTGTAAATTTCATGCCGGAAAGTCGGGCCTTTGGCATCAAAAACCATAATCACATATTTGGGCGCCCAGTCTTCTACAAGCTTGATCAGAATACGCGTAAAGCCAAAGATTGCATTTGTGGGAAGTCCTCTGGAATTGGAAAGATTTCTTATTGCATGGTAAGCGCGGTATATGTACGCGCTTCCGTCTATGAGAAAAAGGGTTTTATCTAAATCTTTGTTTTTTATTTCGGTGGAACAGACCATACTTTAAGTCTCCAAAGCAGGTTGACAGAGTGCGATAATAGTAATATTTAACCCTATTATAGCCATGACTGATTCTTTAACTAAATTAACATACAGGGAAAAACGCCGCAAGGCAAAAGAAAGCAATTGTCACTGCTGCAAGAATGTTGCCCCGTTTTGCTGGAGATGCAGGTGCGGTTTTGCTATATGCCAGGATTGCATGGAAGAAAATTTCTGGGGAATGTCATGCAATGGAATAACATGGCAGTGTCCCGACTGCGGAGGTCAGAATGGTTTTGGCAACCAGTAATTATATTTCATTTAAGAAAGCAGTCGGAGAGTACATTCAGCGGAGATCCCTGAATATTTTTCCGGCGATTCTGAATATAAGCGTTTTTCAGACCCTCGTACGGTTCCAGAGAAGCTTTTTTGAATGCTTCATAATCTCCTATCCTGAAAGATGTTTTGTTTATGGCCTCATAACCAGTAACTCCTAATGATAGTTCAACCGGTTCAATATATGAAAGAGGGTTTAAAAATCTGTCTCCAACCATACCTATAGTATCCTTCAGGGTAGAAGGTCCGAAAAAAGGCCAGACAAGGTATATTCCATCTCCTATTCCATATGAAGCAAAAGTCCGTCCCAGGTCTTCATCTCCTTTCTTCAGCCATGTATAATTATCAGCAGCGTCATCAAGCCCCAAAACCCCCAGGGTGCTGTTAATTATAAATCCTACAAGCTCATGCCCGGCAATTAATATTCTTCCCTGCAGGATACAGTTTACAAAACGAACGGGCATTTTAATATTATAAAAAAAGTTTGCTACTCCGGTTCTTACAATAGTTGGAGTTACAACACGGTATGCTTGCGCGACCGGTTTTAAAAGCCAGAAATATATTTTGTCATTAAGATGAAATATGGATAAATTCCAATAATATAAAGGGTCTGAGATAGTTAATATCTCTTCGCATTTGATTTCTTCTTTTAAAAAATCCGGTTCATCTTCTGTGAATTCATGATCGGAATTACCCGTTTCTGAAGCAATTAAAATTGCTGTTCCAAATTCATAATTGCGTGATGTCTGAACCACAGGATCATATGCAAAAAGATAGCCGGCAGAAAATATAAGCATGATAGAAACAATAATGGCCGGTAATTTATTCATAATATTTTATTAACCCTTTTCCTGCTCCTTAAGCTTTTTATTAAGGCGTTTTATCAGCTCATCAGGAGTTTCCTTGGATAATATTTCATTGAACTGGGATCTGTAGTTTTGAACAAGACTTACACCCTCAATTTTGACGTCATATACTTTCCATTCATTTTCTTTAAGTGTCATGCTGTAATTTACCAATACTTCTTCATTCTCCCGAATTATTTTTGTTTTCACAACAGCCTTGTTATCAGAAATCAATTCCTGATCAAGATATTTTACTTTTTCATCTTTGTACTCTGACTGAATTTTATCGAGATATGTATTGCCGAGAACTTCCGAAAAAACCTCGCTGAATTCTTTCCTCTGCTGGGGAGTAAATTTTTTCCAGTTTACTGCAAGAGCGCGACCTGAAAGCTCGGAGAAGTCAAAGGCTTTGCGTATAATTTCCCACATCTTAGCACGCTGAAGTTTTCTTTGAGAAGAATCCTTATTCTTAGGGTCTTTTAATAGGCTTAACCCTTCGTCGATAGGTCCTTTAAGCGAATCTATCGGGCTTAAACCGGAAGAAAACGCAACCGAAGCAAAAAATATTAATACAAAAAAAGCCGTTACTTTTTTCACAAATTATTCCTCCTAAAACTACAGATTTATACTTTGCCAAATATATATTTACTTATAAGCTCTTCGATGTCAATGGCAGATTCTGTTTCAGTAATTGTATCGCCTGATTTCAATATTATGTCGGAACCACCCGGAGAAATGCTGATATATTTATCCCCGATTAAACCGGATGTTTTGATAGAAGCTATAACATCATCTGTCAGAACAATATCTTTTTTTATTTTCATTTTCACAAGAGCCTTGTCATCCTTGTCCAGAGAAATGGAATCAATAGCGCCGATTTTTACGCCTGCCATTTCAATCTGGGACCCTTGCTTTAGCCCTGAAACGGATTTGAATTTTGCTTTGACCATATAACTGTTGTCGCTTAGCAATTCCATCTTTCCAAGCTTAATAGTAAGATATCCCACACAGATGAGTCCGAGTAAAAAAAATATTCCAACTGATGTTTCTATAGTTTTCTTTTTCACATTTCCTCCAACTCAACATATCCTTCCAGATAAAATTTTTGGGCTGCGTTATCAGTTGCCCCCCCTTCGACAACGTGCCGACTGCACGTCTTTCTCAGGGGGGCTCCTTCTGGCCTTGCCAAAAACATTATCTGAAAGTCTATAGCTTAAAGCATATTTTATTTATCAACTTTTTTATCAGGTTGTATGCATGTATCGTTGCCGGCATAAAGTCCCTGGATAAACTCCTTAACCGCTGGATCCGAGGACTGAGCTAATTTTTCCGGGCTTCCCTCAAAAAGTATGCGGCCTTCATCCAACATCGCAACCCGCTGCGATATATGAAAAATATCAGGTATGTCATGGCTTACCACAACTCCGGTGAATCCAAATTTCTGTTGATAATTCGATATCATCTCATGAACAGACTTTTTACGGATAGGATCAAGACCCGTTGTAGGTTCATCAAATAATACTGTTTCCGGATCAGTGACGAGCGCTCTTGCAAGAGCTACCCTTTTTTTCATTCCACCGGAAAGCTGTGACGGATATTTTTCGTCTATATCGTTTAAATCAAGCTGGTCCATTTTATCTTTTACCCGCCTGTCTATTTCGGAATCAGATAAACGGGTTGTTTCTTTAAGCGGAAGCGCGATATTTTCAAAAATAGTTAAAGAATCAAAAAGCGCTGTTCCCTGAAACATGTAGCTGCATTTTCTCTTCAGGGCTTTTCTTTCTGCTTTTTTCATATCCGAAATAGGGCGTCCTTCAAACATTATTGTTCCCGAATCCTGTTCAAGAAGGCCTATGATATGTTTTAGAAGCACACTTTTCCCACCTCCGCTTTTGCCTATTATTGTTGTAATCTCACCTTTATAGATACTGAGTTCGGTGCCTCTTAAAACATGGTTTTCGCCAAAGCTCTTAAATACGTTTTTGAATTGAATAAAAGGTTCTCTCATAAATCCTACAGCAAAAACGATGTTAATACATAATCCGTAATAAGAATAGTAACACAGGACATTACAACAGCTGATGTTGTTGAAAGACTTACACCTTTTGCGCCGAATCCTTCTTTCCTGGTATGTGTATAATAGCCCTGAAAACAGCAAATCGTCACAATAACAGCCGCAAAGACAAAGGATTTGATGAAACCTCCGGATACATCCGTCATTTCGACACTGGTTTCGATGCGAGTAAAGTATATACCGCCGCTTAAACCTAGCAGAACAGAACCCGAAACATATCCGCCGATAATGCCGACAACATCAAAAAGTGCGGTTAAAAGAGGCATGCTTATCAGTGCTGCAGCAAGCTTGGGACTAATAAGAAAACGCAGAGGATTGATATCCATAGTATCAAGGGCATCAATTTCTTCTGAGATGCGCATTATGCCGACTTCCGCAGCCATAGCAGATCCTGCTCTTCCTGTAACCATAATAGCCGCAAGCACCGGACCAAGCTCCCTTATCAGTGAAAGGGCTACAACCGCTCCCAGAAATCCTGCCGAGCCGAATTTTACAAGTGTATAGTAACCCTGAAGGCCGAGTACCATACCTGTAAAAGCTCCTGTAAGACATATTACAAATATTGATTTTGCTCCGATGAAATGAATTTGCTGAAATATCTTTTTAATTTGGAATGGGCGGGAAAACATTAAACAAAAACTCTTCAAAAAGAAAATTGCAATACGGCCCATTTCCTGGACAATAAATATTATCCATTTTCCAAGAGCGGTAATCGGGTTTATCAAAACAGATATTTGAGACATAATAACAAACCTTTTATAGCTACCAGGAATATGGAAGCTGTTTATTGATAGTAATCTGCTTGTCTTTTACACTTATATATCCACCGGATATTAGGTCTTTAAAAATACGGGAGACCATCTCTCTTGAAGATCCGGTCATGTTTGCAATTTCCTGGTGAGTCAGCTTTTCTTCAATATGCAGCTTATTGCCATGCGGTTTGGCAAGATGAACAAGAAGTCTTGCAACACGGCCATACACGTCCATGAGCGCAAGGCTTTCGATCTGTTTTGTTGCTTCACGCAGCCTCTTTACAACTCCGACAAGCAGATTGAATGCAAGATTTGGGTTTGATGATAATATATCTCTTATGCCCTCTCTTGATATGATCAATACTTCAGTAGGCTCTCTTGTTATTATGCTGGCAGATCTTTGTTCGCCGTCTATGAAAGCAAGCTCGCCAAAATATTCTCCGGGTCCGAAAATTGAAAGTATAACCTCTTTCCCGTTTTCATCGGTAATAACAGCCTTAACCTTGCCGCTTGAAATAATATAAAGAGAATCGGTTTTGTCGCCTTCATTTATCAATAGAGAATTTTTCGGGAAAATCCTTTTCATTGCTACGCTTGTAAGATCAAAAAGCTCATCTTCGTCAAGACAGGAAAAAATCGGTATATTTTTTAATATCGTTGTATGCTGCATGCTTATTTATCCCATGAAAATATAATAAAACCATTTGCTACTATTTGAACTTAATAAATAATATTAAGGTTGTCAATAATGAAGGGCGGTTTACGCAATCAAATTCTAATTTATGCTTGATGCAAGATTTTTTAAAAGTGAAATAATTTCCCACGAAAACCCTTCCTTGCGGCAGGGAAGGATTGAATTATTTGTAAATATCGGATCTGATTCAAGATCATACCGTGAACAATGAACCGCCTTTCCCCATAGCGGCGTGTGCGGTATGGGTGAATAATATACAGGTATAGGAGTAATTCCGCTATCTGTAACTTCTTTTATCGATTCAACCACAATTCTTTCATCCTGGCCGGGAAGCCCGGCCAGAAGGTAAGCTCCGATTTGTTTTTTTGAAAATCCAGCTTCTTTTAAAAACATAAGAGCTTGTTTGAACTCAAACTCGGAAACCTTATTGTCGTGCCTGTTTTTATCAAAAAGAGTTGTTTCAAGTCCAAGCCTTACGGTTTCAAAGCCTGCTTTATACATAAGCTTTGCTGTATGGTCTGATATTTCTCTTATATGAAGGGCATTCGGGGTGTGAAAGCGCACTTTAATGTCTTTTTTTATTATTTCCTCCAGTGCAGGTATTGCATGGTTTTTTGCATCTGTAAGAAATGCGTCGTCGTAAAGAGCAAAATCAATTACGTTGTATTTTTTGTGCCAGTGCATTATCTCATCTATTAAGGATCCGGGACTTCTAACCATTCGCTGTCTGTTAAGATATGCTGATGCGCAGTATGAACATGAAAAAGGGCATCCCTTTGAAGAAAGAAGAGGAATAAAAATTATTTTGTTTTCAAGATCGAATGCAGGATAAGGATAAGAATCCAACTGATCAGGATCAAATTCTATGCTGTTTGAAAATCCGGTATATTCTTTAACTATCTCAATAACGGCTTTTTCTCCTGCTCCTGCAATAACTCTATCAGCGCCTGAATATTTTAGGGCGTGATTATGGCATAAAGTGGCATATATGCCGCCTAAAACTACAGGAACAGACGGGAATGTTTCCCTGACTATTTTTATTGTTTCAAAAACACCAGGGTACCAGTATGTCATATGAGAAGTTATAAAAACAATATCGGGGTTTTTTACTGCAAGGAGGTCTTTTCTAAACCACCGTTCAAGTATCCCGTATCTCGAATAGTTTCTTGGAATATCATATAGACCATCCGGCTTGGGAATGTGAGTTTTAAGATAAGAACCTCTTCCATCTTGTTTTGAATAAATATTTTTACTTATTTCGGGGTGAAACCTGTTCAAGCAGTCGATATATGTTATATTACATCCGTATAACCTTAGTATTGAAGCTAGATATAAAAGGCCTAATGGTTTGGCCCAAAAATCATAAGCAGCAAAATCGTGTATCCACGGATTTATCAATAAAATATTTGGTGAGTCTGAATTCACAGGGAAATGTGTTAATCAGGTTTCATTTTCTGTTGAGAAATATTTCATGGAAGTTTTTTTGAGCTCTTTACGGCTGAACAAAACGGTATAGTTATTCACGCCCGTTGCTTCCGACATTTTACGAATCGTTTCCAAACAGGATTTTTCTGTTTTGGCATGAATCATAGTATAAAGATTATATGGCCAATTTTTCCCGGGGTTTCGTCTATAACAATGTGATACCTGTTTGAAAGAAGCGAGTTTTTTGCCGACTTCTTCAACAATATCCTCGTCAACCTCCCAGGCTGCCATAGCATTTGCCTCAAAGCCCGAATTCTGATGACAAAGAGTTGCTCCAAAACGCCGTATCACACCTCTTTCCAAGAGCTGATTAAGTGTATCAAGGAAAATTTTTTCGGTAGTATTAAGCTGTTTTGCGATTTTGGCGTATGGCCGTTTTGATATAGGCATGTCTGACTGTATGGAAGCTATAATTTTTTTCTCAAGTTCTGTAAGCATCATAATCGAAATTATTGTTCTTTTGAACGTCCGTATTTTTCAAGCAGATTTCCGCTTGAATTGAAAGATATGGTGTCAGACCCGTATAAAATGCCGTCTAACAGAATTTTTCCATGTATATTATACTCAATTTTTTTACTTCCGGTTTTTGAACCTGGTTTAAACGCTTTTATTATTACAGATATCAGATCAAAGGAATTCGATTTAACTTCAAGTGGTACGATACCTGTGCCGCGCATCGGGATGGTAACTTTTTCATCCGAGACGGCAGAAGCAAAGTGCTTATTTTCCATTTCAACATCGAATGCGATATGCTTAATATGAAAGGGTATAAAATTTGGATTATATACCTCAATGTTTACCATGAAAACAGCTTCGAGGTTTTTTATTTTTCTTATCTGAACACTGTTTATATGAATATCAGGCTTGGTTAAAAGCTTCCCGCAGCTAAATAAGGTGAGCGATGCCAGAAATAAGCATAATATTCCAAATGGCCTTAATGACGAATATTTTAACATTGTTTTTTACTATTAACCGTTATAAAAAATATGCCGAATAAATCCAATAATATTATATGCATTAACAACTCAGTGTCTTGTATTATGTTATTGTTTTTGGGTCAATAATTTTTATAAAGAGAATCCCGAACCAAATTTGATGGGCTCGTAAGCAATTTTCTTGGATGCTTTGAGTATTTCAATGCCGGTAAGTTTTCCATCTGTCGTGGTATCAACATTTATACCTTCTGCGATTTCAATAACACCATCTGTTTCCTCATCACCAAGGCTAAGTACAGAGGTTCATAAATTCAGTTACGTATTGTCATATCGAACGAAGTGAGAAATCTTAATGTATATAAGAGCCATCAAAAGATATCTCCCTTCGGTCGATATGATACCGAAATTATGAAATGGAGTACTAAGGTATAATGGCATCTACATCTTCATCATAATGTACTTTCATTTGCTTCTTCCTTATTAAAATTTACATTTCGTCTATCATTTTTCGTTGTCCGACATCCGGGCTGGAAAATTTCGCTGTCTGAATGCTTCATACATTGCCACAGCTCCGGCAGCAGAAGCATTTAGTGAACTGACACAACTCTTTTGAGGAATTGAGACCAGAAAATCACAATTTTCTTTGACCAGCGGACGAATGCCTTTCCCTTCGCTTCCTATTACCAAAGCAATCGGACATGAAAGATCACAGCTATAAACCGGCATATCCGCCGTAGCATCCATTCCCACAACCCATATGCCGTTCTTCTTAATTTCTTTTATGGCATACACCATATTTGTAACCACGGACAAAAAAGCATGTTCGAGCGCTCCTGCAGAAGCTTTGGAAACGGAAGGAGTAGGAAAAGCAGAACGGTCTTTTGTAATTACAATTCCGGCTACACCGGCACATAAAGCAGCTCTTACAAGAGATCCGAGGTTTTGTGGGTCAACAATATTATCAAGCAGTAAAAAAAAGTCTTTGTTTTCGGGTTTCGTTTTGTTCAAAATATCATCAAAAGGGAACAATGGGTAATTACTTACCTTTGCTCCGATGCCCTGGTTAAAAGCCGAGCCTGAAATTTCTTCCAGATAATTTCTTTCAACAGTTTTTACAGGGATTTTCATTGATTCCGACAATAAAGTTATATCTGCAAGACGCTTCGTATTTTTCCCTTTTGCGATATAAACTTCATAAACTTTTCTTCTGCCTGCTTTAATAGCTTCTGATACAGGGTGAATTCCATATAGTATTTCAGTTCTGTTCATTATTTGCCGCCTTTTACATTAACACGTCAGATGGAAGCACGCTGCCACAACTACAGCTTCTTCTCTTAAGGCGTTAAAAGTGTCAACGGCCTGCTTCGTTGGCAGCACTATAACGCGGATGCCTTTTGCATGGAGATTATCAGCTAAGCCGGAGTAAGGCTTCATCATTCCAAACTCTCCGGTACCAACAACAAGGACGCTTGGCGCCGCTTCGAGAATCGCTTCGATGTCCGAGAGCGCAAGCTCATGGCCGGTCTTTCGCCACCAAGGACTAACGACTTCTCCATTGGGCATAATGATTACATCCTTAGTATATGTCTGACTGTAGATGGTGATCTTACCAAAGGAATAGTATTCAATCATAGTATTTGTCGCTATTAATATACATAATCTTTTAGCAACGTTCAAAAGTGTTTACATGGAAGTTTTTTTTGGCTCAAAAAATCACAAATCTGAGAAATCTCTTTGTACTGAAAAAGCACTCCACAGTGAATT
>DYJH01000139.1 GCA_020723255.1 Desulfonema limicola
CTATAAAACCAGCGACTTCATGTCGCAACGCATGCCAGGTGGTGTGGGGAGGGGGGAGGCCGTGAGGCCCCTCCCTATCCCGATTAACCATAAAAATACAACTTGCTATCGTAGATAATAAGACCTATAATAAATACGTAATTGAGATCTAAATAAAAACATATAGGTGTAATTATGAAATCCATATTAGCGAGTTGCTCAGTAAGTATATCAGAATTAAAGAAAAACCCTTCTCTCCTAATTGAACAGTCAGGCGGTGAGCCTATTGCCATTCTTAATCATAATAGGCCAACAGCTTATCTCATTCCAGCTGAGACATACGAAGCGTTACTCGAAAAAATTGAAGATTACCAATTAGGAGTTATAGTTAACGAGCGTCAGCATGAAAAATTTTCAGCCGTAGAAGTAACATTAGATGATCTATAAATTAAAATTTTTTCCTACAGCACTTAAGGAATGGAAAAAGCTTGATAATGCTATCCAAATTCAACTCAAGAAAAAATTAAAAGAACGTCTTGAGTCTCCACATGTGCCCAGCTGTCAGCTTTCAGGTTTTAAAAACCATTACAAAATAAAACTCAGAGCGAGTGGGTATCGACTCGTTTATGAAGTAATTGACGAAGAAATCTATGTTTTGGTAATTGCAATCGGTAAAAGAGATAAAAATATGGTTTACAAAAAGGCCAAGGAAAGAAATTGAAAATGGTTAACAAATCAATTAACCCAACGCCGAGTAAGTTAGTTTTTAACTCCGGGAACGGCGGCGGCGTGGATTATTTCCGCCGTTGGGCAGAATTGTAAGGGTGTAATGGAGAATACAGTATGATTACTCATGATCCAAGACAAGTGTCAGAGGATTTGCGGAACCATCTGGCTATGCACGACCGTCGCCTTTCCTTCCTCTTTGGGGCAGGAACTTCAAGTGCGGTCAATATTGCACCTGAAATTAAATTTGTTTATGTTCAAAAAGACAACAGTTATCCTTAAAGAGGTAACATTCACAAAATTTCTATGAGGCCACCATGCCGCCATCAACAACGATGTCAGCCCCTGTAATATAGCCTGAATCATCCGACGCAAGAAACAAAGCTACCTTTGCAATATCTTCAGGAAGGCCATACCGCCCCATCGGTATTCCCTGCACCATCATATCGACAAGCTTTTGGTCCTTAAATATAAATTCCGTTGCAGGTGTCCGGATCATTCCGGGAGAAATAGAGTTAACACGGATGCCGTGCGGCGCTAACTCAAGGGATAACTGTCTTGTAAAGGCATGAACGCCTCCTTTCGTAGCTGCATGGGAAACCGAATTGCCGTGCGCACCGACTATGCCTGCAACCGAAGCAGTATTAATAATGGAACTGCCCTTTGTGCGTACCATAAGAGGAAGAGCTGCTTTGGTAACAACAAATATGATATTAAGTTCATTACGAATAGTAAAATCCCAGTCCTCCCAGGTCATTTCCATCATCGGAGCAAAGCGTGCCGCGCTGGCATTGTTATAAAGAACATCAAGGCGGCCATAGGTCTTTTCCGTCAATTCCACCAACTTCTCTGCCTGTGCAGCAATTGTAAGGTCAAGCGGCTCAATAGAGACCATATCGCCCCCGGCTTCCCGAACCATTCGAACGGTTTCCTTACTGTCTTCCACCTTCAAATCGCAACCGACAATCCTGGCGCCTTCCTTTGCAAACAGAATTGCCGCAGCCTTTCCCTGCCCGCCCCCTGTGCCTGTGATAAGCACTACCTTGTTCTCTAACCTACCTGTCATTTTGGTATCTCCTTTCTGTTTTTAGATCAACATTCTGTTTTTTATTTTTATCACACACAGTATCTGAGTGTAAATATATATTGTGGATTCTACAGTGTGTTATATAGGTTATTAAAATTTTAACCTGACATCTGTAAAAAAATATTTACATTAAGTTGCAAGAGTTTCTTTTATTGATTGTCATCTGACCGCAATAATAATATATAAAAGAGAAGATACCAAAGGAAGGGAAAATTTATGCAAAAAAAAATAGTTATAGCGGTAGATGATACAATTTATTCCAAAAATTCTATCAAGTATGTGGTTAAGATTTCTGATGTGATACCGGATAGTTTATATAATCTATTTAATGTTCAAGCTTCCATATCGCATTTCCTTTTAGACGAGGCCAAAAAAAATATGAAAGTACAAAATGAACTTTCTAAAATAATAAAAAGAAATGAATCGGCTTCGCATGCTCTTCTTGGTAAATACAAGGATATTATGATTAATATGGGCATAGATTCAAACCGAATAGATATAGCTACCCAGCCCAAATTACAGTGTGTAGCAAAGGATATTTTGGATTTTGGACACAAACTCCCTTATGACGCCATAGTCGTTGGTCGAAGAGGTTTTTCCCGCCTGCAAAAAACCTTTATGGGAAGTGTTACTTCCAATATTCTGGAGCATTGCACGGCTGTCCCTGTTTGGTTAATAGATGGGACAATAACGTCTTTAAAAATTTTGGTTGCTCTTGATGGATCTGTAAGCTCAATGAGGGCTATCGATCATCTTGCTTTAATGATAGGAGAAAGCAAAACCGCTGATATAACGCTGTTTAGCGTTATCCCAAAAATTAAGATCATGGGAGCAAAAAACAGCGATAGGCATAATGATGATATTGATAAAATCATTTCGGAGTCAAGCAGACAAAATATCGAATATATTTTTTTAAATGCAAAGACTCTTTTAGAAAAAGCCGGTTTGAAAAAAAATCAGATCCATTTTAAAACCACTTCAAGATTTTTAAGTCCGGGAAAAGCCATAATTGATGAATCCGAGAAGGGTAATTATGGGACAGTTGTTGTTGGAAGAAGCGGTATCAGCAAATCTTTTTTTACAGGAAGCGTATCCAGATATGTGATAAATCATATTTCAAACAGGGCTCTTTGGATAGTTTCCTAAAACGCATGAAACAAGGATCAGAAAATGAATCAAGATATTACAAAATTCCGGAATATTGGAATAAGCGCACACATAGATTCCGGTAAAACTACGCTGACCGAAAGGATTCTTTTTTATACAAAGCGCATTCATGCAATCCATGATGTAAAAGGCAAAGATGGTGTCGGCGCTACAATGGATTCAATGGAGCTTGAAAAAGAAAGGGGCATAACCATTGCTTCTGCGGCTACTTTCTGTGAATGGCTCGGCCATGAAATCAATATAATTGATACTCCGGGACATGTTGATTTTACAATAGAAGTTGAACGATCTTTAAGGGTTTTAGACGGAGCTGTCCTTGTCCTTTGTTCCGTTGGAGGCGTGCAGTCGCAGTCAATTACGGTTGATCAGCAAATGAAGCGATATAAAGTTCCATGCATTGCTTTTATAAACAAATGCGACAGAAGCGGCGCAAATCCGGATAAGGTAACAAAGCAGCTTAAAGAAAAACTGGGACATAACCCTGTCGCCATTCAGATTCCGATTGGGCTTGAAGCCGAATTTAGCGGTGTTATCGATTTGTTATCAATGAAGGCAATATATTTTGAAGGAAAAAACGGAGAAATAATCCGAACAGATGTTATTCCTGAAAATCTTTTGGAGGAAGCAGTAAAAAAAAGAGAAGAACTGGTAGATGCTGCTTCTGTGTTTTCGGATGAACTTACGGAAGCGATTCTTGAAGAAAAAGAGATAAAAGAATCGATGGTTGTTACCGCCCTTAGAAGAGGAAGTTTATCAAGACAAATAACCCCTGTCTTGCTTGGATCTGCCTATAAAAATAAAGGTGTTCAACCTCTCCTTGATGCTGTAATTAAATTTCTTCCATGCCCTTATGATACTGAGAATATAGCTCTGGATATGGATAATAATGAAGCGCCGGTTATCCTGTCAGCAGATTCTGATAAACCTCTTGTAGCGCTTGCCTTCAAATTGGAAGAGGGCCAATATGGTCAACTGACATATATCCGGGTATATCAGGGCTTGCTTGCAAAGGGAGATAATATTTACAATGTGAGAACCGGCAAAAAAGTGAAAGTCGGCAGAGTTGTCCGCATGCATGCCAGCCAGATGGAAGAGATAGAATCGATACCGCCTGGTTATATAGGTGCGCTGTTCGGTATCGACTGTGCTTCCGGTGATACATTTGTTTCTCCTGGCCTCAGTTATACAATGACATCGATGTATGTGCCAAAACCGGTTATATCCCTTGCAATCAAACCTAAAGACAACAAATCGGAAGTAAATATGTCCAAGGCATTAAACAGGTTTACAAAAGAAGACCCTACTTTTAAAACCTTTGTAAGTGAAGAAACAGGTGATACGATAATTTCAGGAATGGGAGAGCTTCATCTTGAGGTTTACCTCGAAAGGATGCGGCGCGAATATAATGCACAAATTGTATCGGGGGTACCCAGGGTAGCATACAGGGAAACAATTACAAAGAGATCCGAATTTAATTATACCCATAAAAAGCAGACAGGCGGCGCCGGACAATATGGTCGTGTGGCAGGTTATATGGAGCCTGTTGATGAAGAATTTGTGTTTGATAATCAGGTTAGAGGCGGAGCTATTCCGACTCAGTATATCGATGCTTGCGAAAAAGGCTTCAGGAATTGCCTGTCAAAAGGTCCTAAACTGGAATATCCTGTAACAGGAGTCAAAATTGTTATAAATGACGGCGCCTCACACGCTGTCGATTCTTCCGACATGGCTTTTCAGTCAGCGGCCCGCGGCGCTTTTCTTGAAGGTTATTTGAAAGCAAAGCCGGTTATTATTGAACCGATAATGAAAGTTGTTGTTGAAACTCCAACCGAATTTCAGGGTGCTGTTTTAGGCTCATTGAATCAGCGCCGCGGAATAATTTTCGGCACTCAGGATGAAGTAACCTCGTGTGTTGTTGAAGCTCAGGTTCCTCTTGCTGAAATGTTCGGATATTCAACAACATTGAGGTCCATGACTCAGGGCAAGGCTCAGTTTACAATGGAGTTCGCAACTTATAAGCATGTGCCCCAGTCACTTGCTGAAGAACTGATAAGAAAAGCGGCAGAAGAAAAAAAGAATTTATAAAAAAGGAGCATGCAGCATGGTTAGTAATAATTTAACTCTCCGTCATCCCTTGGGAAGACTTTTAGGAAACAATACGGAAATAATTCAGGAAGGCGGTTTCGGCGCCATTCTGGCTTATGCTGGTGTAGGTAAAACAGCTCTTCTAATTCAACTGGCTATATACAATCTGCTTAATAATAAAAATGTGCTTCATATAAGCCTAAATGATCCTGTAAAAAAGGTTGGCCTTTGGTATAAAGAAGTTTTCCGCAACATTGTATCTCAACTCGGAATCTCAGATCAGCAACAGATATTTGAAGAAATGCTTCCTCACCGGTTTATAATGACATTTGAAGTAGAGGGTTTCAGTGTTCCAAAACTGGAAGAAAGGCTGACGGACCTTATGGAGCAGAATATTTTCCGTCCCAATGTTATTTTAATAGACGGTCTTCCTTTTGAAGTATCACAAGAAGAATCTCTTTTAAAGCTGAAAAGTTTTGCGCAAAACCACTCACTTGAAGTATGGTTTACAGTTCGTATCCACAAAGGTGAGGAGCCAAGTGGAATACCTGCAAATTTTAATAGTGTTGAATATCTTTTTGAAAAACTGATACTGATTCAGCCTGAAGGAAAAGGCATTCAACTCAAAGCCCTTAAAGGAGGAAAATCTGACTCTGGTGTGAATGAACTTTTTATTGATCCGACAACGATGCTTGTTACGGATTTGTAGTACTCAGGAAAAGTTTGATATGCGAAGAAGAAAAAAAGCTTCGAAAATTTTAAAAGAACGGGCAAACCGGAAAGAATATGGAATTCTAAGGAAAATGTTAAGATGGACATTATGGGCAGCGCTTATATTTATATCAGTTATCTTCCTTGTAATATTGGGCTTTTATCTGCACATAACACAGGAAATTCCCAAGATATCGACCCTGACAGATTATAACCCGCCTGTTGTTACAACTTTGTACTCTGATAATAATCAAAAAATTGCCGAATTTTATAAGGAATACCGAATTGTAATTCCTATGGAAAAAATTCCTCCCATTGTAAAATATGCCTTCATTTCGGCCGAAGATTCGAGATTTTATAGCCACAAGGGGGTGGATCTTCTAGGTATATTAAGAGCCTTAATGAAGAACATTGAGGCAGGATCAATTGTTCAGGGGGGAAGCACTATAACCCAGCAGGTTACCAAATCATTTTTATTAACGCCTGAAAAAAGCTACAAAAGAAAAATAACCGAAGCAATTCTTGCATACAAAATTGATAAAAGCTTTTCCAAGGATGAAATTTTATACCTTTATTTGAATCAGATTTATTTCGGAAATGGGGCATACGGAATTGAAGCAGCGTCCGAGAAATATTTCGGCAAACAAGCAAGCGAATTGAATCTGGCTGAGTCAGCTCTGCTTGCAGGCCTTCCTCAGGCTCCGACAAGATATTCTCCCACCAGTCACTGGGAAAAATCAAAACAACGCCAGATATATGTTTTAAACCGCATGCTGGAAGAAGGATATATAACCAAAGCTCAGCACAATGAAGCTGTAAATGCAAAAATAGAAATTAAACAGAAACACAGTTTATTTAATGAAGTTGCGCCGTATTTTTCCGGATATGTCAGGCAATATATTGAGCAGAAATACGGATCTGAGATATTGTTCAACAGAGGGCTTAATATATTTACAACTGTTAATTATGATATGCAGTTAGCAGCCCGTGAATCGTTAAGAAAGGGATTGCAAGAGCTCGACAAAAGGCATGGATACAGAGGACCGGCAAAACATCTTGAACCTCATGAAATAATATCTGTTCTGGATGAAACCAATAAGAGATTGAAGGAAAATCCATTAACAGAGGGACTAACTGTAAACGGAATAGTAACATCCATAAACGGGAAAAGTATTATTGTTCGTATCGGAGATGTATACGGCATTATACAGGCTGAAGACATGCAGTGGGCTATAAGGCAATATGCTGATTCAGCTAATTATTCTCTTGAAGCAATTCTTAAGAAACATTTTAAGCCAGGCGATTTAATGCTTGTTAAGATTAAAAACCAAATCAACGATAAAAGATACAAGGAATTATGGGCTGTGTCACTTGAGCAGGAACCTGATAATGAATCAGCCGTTCTTTGTTTAGAAACAAAAACCGGCAAAATAAAAGCCATGGTAGGAGGGTATGATTTCAGTAAAAGTCAGTTCAATCGTGCTGTGCAATCAAAACGGCAGCCCGGGTCTGCTTTTAAACCAATAATTTATGCTGCCGCTTTAGACAAAGGCTATACTCCTGCCAGCATGATAATTGATTCTCCGATTACTTATGAAAACAGCGAAACCAATCTTGTTTGGAAACCCCAAAACTATGATGATAAATTTTACGGACGAACTTTTCTTCGCGATGCTCTTGCTCTTTCACGCAACATTGTAACGATAAAAATATTAAGAGCAATAGGTGTTGAATATGCAATACAATACGCCAGAAATCTCGGAATTAATTCCGAGTTAAGCAGAAATCTGTCGCTGGCCCTGGGTTCTTCAGGTGTTTCATTGATTGAACTTGTTAACGCTTATTCTGTTTTTGCAAATCAGGGTTGCCTGATTCAGCCGGTATTTATAGAAAAGATTATTGACCGGGATGGAAATATTCTCGAAGAAGCAAAACCTTTGAAAAAACAAGTAATCGAAAAAAGTACGGCCTATATTATGACAAGCCTTCTTAAAAGCGTTGTAGCTTATGGAACAGGCAGACGAATTCTTGAACTTAACAGACCGGCAGTTGGAAAAACCGGGACGACTGACGATACGTGTGATGCATGGTTTATAGGTTATACACCTGAATATATTACAGGAGTATGGGTTGGTTCGGACGAATTGAAATCTTTGGGAAAATCTGAAACAGGCGCTGTAGCTGCAAGCCCGATCTGGCTTTATTTCATGCAGCGCGCTCTTGCGGATAAGCCGGTAGTAGATTTTCCAGACACGGAGGAAGGAGTTGAATTTGCCGAAATAGATACTGATACCGGTCTTCTGGCTATACCGGAATCAAAAAGGACTATTCTTGAATGTTTTAAAGAAGGAACTGTTCCGGTGCAATATTCTCACAAACCCGGCGCTATTACGGAAACTGAAGACTTCTTTAAGTCGGGCTTTTAAAAGGAATATTGCAAAATACTGGAAAATTATATGACGGAGCTTATGAAAAATGAGAAAATAAGAAATATTGCAATTATTGCCCATGTTGACCACGGCAAAACAACCCTTGTTGATGGGATGTTCAAGCAAAGCGGTTTATTCAGGACAGGTCAGCAAGTCGATGAAAGAATAATGGATTCGATGGATCTTGAGCGGGAAAGGGGAATCACTATTTCGGCTAAGAATTGTTCCATTGTGTGGAAGGGTGTCAAAATAAATATAATTGATACTCCGGGGCATGCCGATTTCGGAGGAGAAGTTGAAAGAGCTATATCGATGGCCGATGGCGCGCTTTTACTCGTTGATGCATCTGAAGGGCCTCTGCCGCAGACACGATTTGTGCTTAAAAAAGCTCTCGGCGCCGGTTTGAAGATTATAGTTGTGATAAATAAAATCGACAGGAAAGATGCCCGCCCGGATGAAGTTTTAGATGAAATATATGATCTTCTTATAGATCTTGGAGCAAATGAAGATCAGCTTGATTTTCCGCTCATTTATGCGGTTGGCCGTGAAGGAATCGCACAAATGAGTCTGAATGAGAAGGGGGAAAATCTCCATTTATTGCTTGATACCATTTTAAAAGAAGTTCCTTCTCCGTCTTATAATCCTTTAGAACCTTTCCAAATGCTTGTTTCGGACGTCGGATATTCCGACTATCTCGGAAGGCTGGCAATAGGAAAAGTATTTAACGGCAAAATAGGGCAGCATGATAATCTCATCTGTATTGATGCGGAAAATACCCACATTCCACTTAAGGTTTCCAGACTGCAAACTTATGCCGGTTTAATAATTATTGAAATCAAGAATGCCGAACCTGGCGAAATAGTAGTACTTTCCGGTATTGAAAATGTTAAAATAGGAGATACTATCTGTAACAGTAATTTCCCTAAAGCTTTAAAAAGAATTGCTGTTGATGAACCCACAGTTTCCATGAAATTTACCATAAATAATTCTCCTTTTTCGGGAAAAGAAGGAAAATATGTTCAATCCAGCAAGATACGCGAACGGCTCTACAAAGAAACTCTCAGAAATGTTGCGATTCAGATGAGTGATGCAGAAGAGATGGATTCTTTTATTGTAAAGGGAAGGGGAGAATTTCAACTGGCCATTCTTATAGAAACCATGCGCAGAGAGGGATTTGAGCTTTGTGTAGGACGTCCCGAAGTAATAATAAAATATAAAGACGGTGAAAAACTTGAACCTGTGGAACATCTTTTTATCGATTGCAACGAAAACTTTTTAGGAATTGTTTCAGAGAAACTTTCATCAAAAAAAGGAAGGATGTTAAATCTTGTAAACAATGAGAGAGGAAGAATAAGGATCGAATTTTCCATCCCATCCAGAGCGCTTATAGGTTACAGAGATGAGTTTCTTACGGATACAAAAGGAACCGGCATTATGAACTCATATTTTTCCGGTTATGAAAAATACAGGGGCGATTTTCCGGTAAGATACACAGGTTCTATAGTATCAGACAGATCAGGCAATGCAGTTGCCTATGCTCTTTTTAATCTTGAGCCAAGAGGCAGGCTTTTGATAGCTCCGGGCGATCCGGTATATGAAGGAATGGTTATGGGGGAGCATAACAAGGAAGCAGATATCAATGTGAATCCATGCAAGGAGAAAAAATTATCAAACATGAGAGCTGCCGGAAAAGACGACAATATTCTTCTTTCTCCTGTTAAGCCTCTCACACTTGAAAGCGCAATAAATTTTATCCGCGAGGATGAGATGGTTGAAGTAACCCCGCATTCAATCCGCATAAGAAAAGCAGTTTTATCTGCACATAAGAGGCATTCCATAAGGTCTGCGAAATTTAAGGCCGACAAATAATCAGAAATATAATATTTATGATTTTTGCTTTGCGGAATCCACTTCTTTTTTGTATGCTTCTTTACCAGCTTCAAAAGCGGCTGAAATAGCAGATTTTTTTTCTTCCAGAATATCCTTGGAGCTGTCGATGGAAGAAGCAATTTTCCCTTTAACAGTTCCTGCTATTTCTTTGATTTTCTCAATTGTTTCCTTGCCTGATTTCGGAGCAAGAAGGATGGCAATGCCGGCGCCTATGATACCACCCAAAAGAAATGAAGCAAGCAATGATCCTGTATTACAATTTTTTTCTTCCATATTACATTCCTCCTTTTTTTCTGTTATCAAACAACACATTCCTTGCGGCAGCTATTCCGGCTTTTACACCAGAGATTCTTATTGAAAGCAAATCATGCAAACTTTCTATTAATAACCCTAATGAATTAATCTTATGCGATAAATCGGAAAGGGCGCCTGAAATATTTCTTATATTGGATGTTGCAGATCCGATATCGTCAGAAACGGTTCTTATGCTTTTTAATGTTTCCTCCGCTTCTTTGATAACCGGATTAAATTTTAAATCGGTTGCTGAAAGAAAGTCGGTCAAAGCAGCCGAAGCTTTTTTAATCTGAACAATTGTGTATATCAAAAGAAAAACAACGGCTATAAGAAATACGCATGAAGTAAAAAACACAATCAAGATTATCAACATCCATTGGGACTCTACCATTAACCCCCCTTTATCTGAGCTATAAACAAAAAGGAAATAACCTGGCTTCTAATAATATTATTTTACTTTATTTGGCGGTAAGACACAAGCAAAAAGAATATGAATCTTTTATGATTCTTGTTTAATAACAGTTTTTACTAAGGTAGCTACTAAAATTTAGCGGTTGGGCAATCAAATTGACTTAACTGCCTGCCTAAGTCTTCATCCCTTTTTTTTCTGCTTCTTTGCGCAATTCGGAATATACTTCCAAATGATCGATTT
>DYJH01000140.1 GCA_020723255.1 Desulfonema limicola
ATCTTATATCATAATCAATATTAAAAGTCAAATATAGACTTGACCCCCTATTTCTATACTTGCCCCCCTATTCTCGACCCCCTATTCTCCCAATGAACCTAAACAATATACAAGAGAAATTTTGTTATTATGATCAGTGTAAGACGCAATATAACCAACCGAATTAAAAATGAAAAGAATTGATGTCTTGCTAACAAAAAAGCTATTGCATATCAAGCGTTTTTTTACTGTTGTTAATAGCATTTTAAAATGGTAAAGCATGTTGAAACAGATTTTACAAGATGGCTTTGCCGGGATCTGAAAAGAGTTTGGTAAAAACGTTAAACGCAAAACTTCTTGACAACCTTATGTATTTGCATTACGTAAGCCGGGAAATTTGCATTATTAACTGTTAAATGAATTAAACAATTATTTCTTGAGATTAGGATTTTACTTATGGCTGTACCAAAACACAAAACATCAAAGTCGAAACGGGACAAACGCCGTACCCACCAGAAGCTTGAAGCTATTAATTTATCAAAATGTTCTCAGTGCGGCGAGGCGAAACCTGCTCACCGGGTTTGTCCGGAATGCGGATATTACGATGGGCGTGAAGTTATCAAACAAAAAGAGGCTTAAAATCTGATGGGTTCTCCTGAAGCTGGTAAAGAAACCGAACTGAAAGGTCTTGATATCGAATCAAGACAGATGATTTTAGATACCGTCAACCGGTTAAGGAACAGGCTGCTTACCAAAGAAAAAATTCTGGAATTCGATAAAAAGGAATTTTTCCCTGAAGAAACCATAAGAGAACTGCTCAGCCCGGAAATAGGATTGCAGCTTCTTGGAATTCCCGAAGCTTGCGGCGGTATGGGCGGAGGAGCCCGCGACATCTGCCATTTGACACGGGAGATGTCAAAAATCTGCCTTGGCATAACCACAGCATTTTTTGCTCTCCAGCTTGGCGCTGATCCTCTTGTTGTGGGCGGCACCGAGGAGCAAAAAAAGAAATGGCTTGGCGCAATTGCAAACAGTTCATCTCTTGTAGCGTATGCCGTTACGGAAGCAGATGCCGGAAGCAACCTTGCGGCTTTGAAAACCAAGGCTGAGCCAGTGACTGAAAACGGCAAGATAACCGGTTATATTATAAACGGCACCAAACAGTTTATTTCAACCGGTGGATATGCCGATTTCATCACGCTTCTTGCCAATACACCCGAAGGTCCGGCTTTTTTTGTGGTAGAAAAAGGAACCAAAGGTTTTATCCAGGGCAAAGGTGAAGAAAAACACGGAATACGCGCCTCGAATACTTCCCCTCTTTTGTTTGAAGATGTTTTTGTGCCTGTTGAAAATCTTATCGGCGGTGTTCCGGGTCAGGGTTTAAAACAGGCAAACAAGGTTTTCGGATATACAAGAGTTATGGTTGCAGCCATGGCGCTTGGCGCAGCGGAAGCATCTCTTAACATCCTTATTCCTTATGCAAAACAAAGAATTCAATTCGGTTCTCCTCTTTCTGAGAAGCAGGGATACACACATAAGCTCATTGTTCCGAATGTAGTAAAAACCGAAGCTGCCGCAGCATATATTGACGAGGTTGCGCTTCGGCTTGATTCCGGTGAAGAAGATCTCCAGGTTGAAGGTTCCATCGCCAAGCTTTTTGCAACCGAATCGGCGGATAAAACAGCAGATGATGCGATTCAGGGACTTGGCGGATACGGGTATATTGCTGAATATGAAATTGAAAAAATCAAAAGAGATGTAAGAATTACCCGTATATACGAAGGAACCAGCGAGATTCAGCAAAATATTATAAGTACGTTTCGATGGAAAAAGGCATGGAAAACAAAAGGTGAATTTTATCTTTCCATATACAATGAGATGGAGAAGCTGAATTCCTCCGTAACTGATGCAGGATACCGCTACTATGGTCTTTCTGCCAAAGCGCTTAATGATACCATAACTCTTGTTCATGAAAATAAGCTAACCAGGCAGCAATATGTAATGTTTCTTCTCGCCGATATTATGGCATATGTTGAAGTCGGAGCAAGCCTTGCCAGAAAATCTGCCTTTATTATACAAAACGGCGGCAGCGATACCGAAAAGTACAGAATAATATCGAAAATATTTGCCTCGGAAACCGCGCGGATAGTGCTCAACAACGTTGATAAGATTTTAATGGGTTCAGGAAATTTTGACCGGGATAAAATCTTGGATTTTAAGGAAAGCATCTCATATAATGAGCTTTTGTTAAGCAATGAAAACGTTATTGCCGCTATGGATAAATTAGCGGATATATTGTTTGAAAGATAGAAATGCCTGAGATAAAAATGACTGATCGGATATCAGACCGGATAATCCGCACAGTAGTGATTACCGGAGGGACAAGAGGCATAGGAAGAGCAATAACTCTTGCTTTTGCACGACCGGATACCCGTGTTTATTTCAACTATTCATCCTCTGCCCAAGCTGCTGCCGAACTTGAAAGGATAATTGTTGAGGCGGGCGGATTTGCAAAAGGAATGAAAGTTGATATTATGTCGGCAAAAGAGGTTGAAGATTTTTTTACAACTATACTGGAGGAAAGCGGACGCATCGATGTTCTTATTAACAATGCCGGTATTGCAAGAGATGGTCTTTTGGTCCGCATGAAAGAAAAAGACTGGGATGATGTTCTTGATACCAATCTGAAAGGCGCTTTCCTTTGCACTAAAATCGCAGCAAAACCGATGATAAAGCAAAGATACGGCAGGATAATCAACATATCTTCCGTTGTCGGTGCAAGCGGAAATCCCGGACAGGCTAATTATGTGGCTTCAAAGGCCGGAATAATAGGTTTTACAAAGGCTGTCGCAAAAGAACTTGCTTCAAGAGATATAACAGTTAATGCTGTTGCGCCCGGATTTATCGAAACCGATATGACTTCATCCCTTTCTGAAAAAGCAAAAGAAAATTTGATAAGCGGTGTTCCTCTTGGGCGTATCGGCAAACCGGAGGATATTGCGGCGGCGGTTATTTTTCTTGCTTCCGAAGGAGCTTCTTATATTACAGGTCAGGTTATTCATGTTAACGGCGGAATGTACATGTAACTTGAATATTCCCCCTTTAATAAAGGGGTTGGGGGGATTTACAGGGGAATTGGAAATATGTCTGTCGAAGATAAAGTTAAAAAGATTATTGTTGAAAAACTGGGCGTAGATCTTTCCGATGTTGTTCCGGAGGCATCTTTTATAAATGATCTCGGAGCGGATTCTCTCGATCTTGTTGAACTTATTATGACAATGGAAGAAGAATTTGAAATGGAAATTTCAGACGATGATGCAGAAAACCTTGTTACTGTAAAAGATGTTATAGATTATATAAGCTCCCGCTGAAAGTCACTCATGTCTTTGCATCAGTAACCATCTTAATTATATTGAAAAAATATATTCTTAATTCGTAATTTATCCTTCCTTTATTTATCAATGACTTCTCTCACTTTTCGGGCTATAGACTCGGGGGTGAATGGTTTTGCAATAAATTCCTTTCCTGGATCCAAAACTCCGTAATGCACAATAGTATTATCGGTATAGCCTGACATATAAAGAACCCTGATTTCAGGCCTTGAAGATTTTATATTCATCTCCGTATCCCGGCTGCTTATTCCGGGCATGACAACATCCGTAAGCAGGAGGTGAATACTTCCTTTATAAGTTTTGGAAATTTCAATAGCTTCTTCACCGCATGCAGCTTTAAGAACTATATATCCGTAACCTTGTAAAATTTTTTTAGTAATATTTCTGACAATTTCGTCATCTTCAACAACAAGGATTGTTTCTGAACCTGTCAGTGTATCTATCTTTCTAATCTTCAATTCTGTTTCCGATATCGGTTTCTCTACACGGGGCAAATAGATCTTGAAAGTGGTGCCTTTACCGGGTTCACTGTAAACCCAGATATTGCCTCTGCTCTGCTTTATTATGCCATAAACGGTGGAAAGGCCAAGCCCTGTTCCTTTACCTTTCTCCTTGGTTGTATAAAAAGGGTCAAATATCCGTGTTCGGGTTTCGTCAGACATGCCTATTCCCGTATCGCTTATACTAAACATTACATATGATCCGGGAATTACACTTATATGATTGCCGGCATAATTCTCATCGATATCTACATTTTTTGTTTCCAATGTTATTTTTCCGCCTTTTGGCATGGCATCTCTGGCATTTACAACAAGATTCATTATCACCTGTTCGATTTGTCCGGCATCTGCCTCTATCTGTCCCACGTCTATGTCAAGAAATGTTCTTAGCTCAATGTCCTCTCCTATCATGCGCCGAAGCATCTTTTCCATGTTCTGAATCGTTTTATTGAAATTTATTATTTTGGGCTGAAGAACCTGTTTTCGACTAAAGGCCAGAAGCTGTTGTGTAAGCGAGGCAGCGCGTTCCCCCGCGGCTTGGATCTCCTTAATGCCTTCCCGAACCGTATCATTTATTGTGTTATCTTCAAGCATTAACTCGGTATTTCCTATAACCATTGTAAGGAGATTGTTAAAATCATGATCAATCCCTCCGGACAGTCTGCCAATTGCTTCAAGCTTCTGGGAATGCAGCAGTTGATCTTCCAGGTTCTTTTTTTCCGAAATATCTCTGGCAATGCCAAATATTAAGTTTTGGCCTCCAATTTTCAGAGTAAAAGATCTGACTTCAGCATAAACCTGTGTCCCATCTTTGCGATTGAATTTTATTTCAGGCCAAACGGAACGAGCATGGAGATTCTTTCTTAAAAACTCGAGATGCTGGGCAAATTTTTCATATTCTTCAGGATGAATCGTTGACAGTTCTGCATAATTCTTTCCTATGAGTTCTTCTTTGCTGTAACCAAGCAGTTTTTCCGCAGCAAAGTTACAGTCAACATACCTTCCTTCATAATCGTGTATAGAATAAGCATCGGGCGCATATTCAAACAAAGTCCTGAACCGCTCCTCGCTTTCTTTAAGCGCATCATCAGATTTCTTTTTTTTAGTAACATCTTTAAAAAATCCAACATTGCAAGAGATTCCGTCAATTAAAGTCGATGATCCGTTAATATCCGCATAAATTATTGATCCATCTTTCAAGGCTCTGTATCGCTCTTCAGAACAGCTTAACTCCTCAACTACTTTGCTTTGTTTTTATTCCCGTTCGATATTATATAGCCCAAAGGCAATCACATCAGCAATTTCATGAAGCAAGGCTTGCTCTTTCTCATCAAATGCAGATTTTTGAGACACTGAGGCTGTAAGCATCCCATAAAGAATTTTATCGTGTTCGAGCTTTGCGCAAAAAGAAGCGGTTTCTTCACAAACTGAATTTATGAGTTTTCCGAATGAATCCGTAAGCGCTATCCATGCATTTTTGAAACTCCCGGTTGCGGCAAGACTCTCACAAACGCCTTGAATTAGATGATCACGGTTTTTTTCATTAATTATAAGTCGGGTTACATCCCTAAAGGCTTTCATAAGAGCGTTAAAAAGATTTTCCCGCTTTTTACCCTGCATATTTTCAGTAAAGTTCATAGAAGATGCCACCTTTGAAAGATCGAGAGAAGATAAGCAACTAAACTAAAATCATTGAATATTTGAACAAATTTTATCATAAGCAACATGTGAATGCAAATATAGTTTATAGCAACATAACGCTTTGAAAACGGGATGATATTTTTAGAAAAACTATATTACAAAAATTATACCACAAGCAGATTTTTTTCTTGCGGTTGTTCAATAATATATGTATTCTTTTTAACTTATTATAAACAATGCATTGATTGTATTAATAATATATTAAAACGGAGTTGCTGATGGATAAATCACCTATTGTTATCGGAAGCGATCATGCGGCATATCAGCTTAAGGAAAAAATAAAAAATTATCTTACGGAAAATGGCATTAACACCAAAGATATCGGAACTCAAAATGAGAGTTCAGTGGATTATCCTGATTATGGAATCAGGGTGGCTTCGCTTGTTTCAGCCGGAGAATTTACCAGGGGAATACTTCTTTGCGGCAGCGGAATAGGCATGTCTATCGTTGCCAACAGGTTCTCCAATGTCAGAGCAGCTCTTTGCAATGATCTTTTTTCAGCTATCATCAGCAGAAAACACAACAACTCCAACGTGCTGGTGATGGGAGCGCGCATTATAGGAGATGTGCTTGCAATTGAAATATTAAAGTCCTGGCTTGAAACTGATTATGAAGGTGGACGCCATCAAAAAAGGCTTGATAAATTTAATAATTTAGGAAACAAGGAAAATTAACTTGAATCTGGAATACATTGAAAAAACAGACCCTGAAATAGCAAATGTTATTGCCTGTGAATATGAAAGGCAGAAAAACACTCTGGAACTGATTGCTTCTGAAAACATTGTCAGCCGGGCAGTTATGGCTGTACAGGGAAGCGTTTTAACCAATAAATACGCCGAAGGTTATCCCGATAAGCGTTATTACGGCGGGTGTGAAAATGTTGATGTCGCCGAAAAGCTGGCGCTTGAAAGAGTAAAAGAGATCTTCGGTGCTTCATATGCAAACGTACAGCCCCACTCCGGTTCACAAGCTAATATGGCTGTATATTTTGCTTTGCTTGAACCCGGAGATACAATACTCGGAATGAACCTTTCTCACGGTGGCCACCTTACACATGGAAGCCCGGCAAGCTTTTCGGGCAGGTTTTTTAACTTTGCCCATTATGGGGTAAGCCGCGATACCGGAACCATTGACTATAACGAACTATCTCAGTTAGCCAAAAAACACAGGCCGAAAATGATAATAGCTGGCGCCAGCGCATATCCGAGAGTGCTGGACTTCAAGGCTTTTGCCGAAATATCAGAATCGGTAGGCGCATACCTGATGGTTGATATGGCTCATATTGCTGGACTGGTTGCAGCGGGTGAACATCCCTCGCCGGTTCCGTTTGCAGATATTGTAACTGCAACCACCCACAAAACATTAAGGGGCCCAAGAGGAGGGTTTATACTTGCCAAAGCGCAATTCGGGGAAAAGCTCAACAAGGAAATCTTTCCCGGGATTCAGGGCGGCCCGCTCATGCACGTAATTGCCGCAAAGGCTGTCTGTTTCAAGGAAGCTCTTTGCGAATCATTCAGGCAATATCAGGCCAGCACCGTAATAAACGCAAAAACAATGGCCGCTATATTAATGGAAGAAGGCATCAATCTTGTATCCGGCGGCACTGACAATCACATGATGCTTGTTGATCTGAGAAACCTGAATATTACCGGAAAAGACGCCGAAAATGTTTTGGGACAGTCTGGAATAACCGTAAACAAAAATTCCGTACCCTTTGACACATTAAGCCCATATGTGACAAGCGGAATCCGTATAGGAACGCCATCCTTGACCACAAGAGGCATGAAGGAAGCGGAAATGAAAATAATAGCAAAACTTATTGCTGATCTTCTGAAAAACCATAAGGATGAATCCCTTATAAAACGAACCGGGAAAGAAGTTCAAAAACTTTGTGTAGCATTCCCCATATATAATGACAATATGTGATAGGATCATATAAGATGCCAAGCAAGAGCGGCCGCCCGACCTGGAATTCATATTTTATGGATATTACAGCCCTTGTTGCAAAGAGATCAACATGTCTGAGACGTTCGGTGGGCGCTTGTATAGTAAAAGACAAGAGAATACTTACAACAGGGTATAACGGGGCGCCTTCCGGATTGAAGCATTGCCTTGAAATCGGCTGTCTCCGTGAAGAAATGAAAATTGCATCCGGAGAAAGACATGAACTTTGCAGGGGGATTCATGCCGAACAGAATGCTATTATTCAGGCTGCCCTGCACGGAGTTTCCATAAAGGGGTCTGTGCTTTATTGCACAAATCTTCCCTGCTCTATATGCGCTAAATTGATTATAAATGCCGGTATTATAAATATATATTATATTGAAGGCTATGCAGATGATATGTCATCAGAAATGCTGGAGGAGGCAGGTATTGAAGTAATTAAACTTGATCACGATACAGCCTGACAGGGAGGTTTTTTATGAAATGTCCTTTTTGTGCCGAACTTGAAAATAAGGTTATTGATTCCAGATTGAACAAAGAAGGAAACGTGATTCGAAGGCGCAGGGAATGTATGGGTTGCAGCAGGCGCTTTACGACATATGAGCAGATTGAAGAACTTCCTGTTGTCATAATAAAAAAAGATGGCCGCAGGGAAATATTCTCAAAAGACAAAGTACGGACAGGCATTTTGAAAGCATGCGAAAAACGCAACATAAGCATGAACGTTATAGAAGATTTTCTCGATGAGCTTGAACGCGATCTTAAAGAAACCGGTGAAAAAGAGATACCTGCTCACATAATAGGCGAAAAGATCATGAAAAAGCTTCATGAAATTGATGATGTGGCTTATGTCAGGTTTGCGTCAGTTTACAGGGAATTTAAAGATATTAACGATTTTATTTGGGAATTGAAGAAACTGCTTAGTAAACAATAGAGTTTTATCTTATTATGGATGATTCATTTTACATGAAAATGGCCATAGACCTTGCTGAAAAAGGCCGCGGATTTACTTCCCCAAACCCGATGGTGGGTGCGGTTGTCGTGAAAGGCGGTAAGATCGTCGGAAAAGGCTACCATGAAGCATGCGGAAAATCTCATGCGGAAGTAAACGCCATTGATGATGCTAAAGAGCAATCATTTGGAGCTGCTCTTTATGTCACGCTTGAGCCATGCAACCATTTCGGCAAAACACCTCCATGTACAAATAAAATTATTGAATCCGGCATAAAAAGAGTTGTAGCAGCAATCAAAGACCCCAATACCGATGTTAAAGGAAAAGGAGCAGAATATCTGAGAAGTAAGGGAATAGAAGTAACATTCGGAGTCTGTGAAAAAGAAGCAGAAAAGCAGAACGAAATATTTATCAAATATATCCGGACAAAGCGGCCGTTTGTAATAGTAAAATGCGCTTCAACGTTAGACGGTAAAATCGCGACCAAAACCGGAGATTCAAAATGGGTCACCGGTGAAGAATCAAGGCAATTTGTTCACAGACTGAGGCATTATACCGATGCTATAATGGTAGGTATTGACACAGTAAAAAGGGATAACCCAAAACTGACTACACGTATTGACGGCCCGGGTGGACTTGATGCTCTTGATCCTGTTAGAATAATACTTGATTCCAGGCTTTCAATTTCTGAAAATGCACTTGTGTTAAAGAAAAATATCAATTCTGATACGATTATTGTTATAAGCGATCTTGCACTTGATAAGGCCAATATGCAAAAAAAGATGAGACTTGAAGAAAAAGGCATAAAGATTATCGAGTCACCTGCTGCGCATAACCTGATAAACCTTGATATATTAATGAACGCTTTGGGACAAATGGGCATTACAAGTCTTCTGATTGAAGGCGGAAGCCGTGTAATCGGATCGGCATTTTCCCATAAGATAGTTGATAAAATTTTCTTTTTCTATGCGCCCAAAATTCTTGGCGGCGACGGTGTAAGTATTTGCAGCGGACCCGGACCGGTTCTTATACGGGATTCCGTTGCGGTAAGAGATATCAGTATCCAAAAGTTTGGAGATGATATATTAATAGAGGGGTATATCTGAAATGTTTACAGGTATAATCGAAAGTCTTGGAACTATTTCCATGGTCCGCTCTTCAGGAAGCAAAGGAAAGCGTCTTTCTGTGGAAGCAGATATCAATCTCGACGAAACCGCAATCGGAGACAGTATAGCAGTTAACGGGGCATGTCTTACAGTTGTTGAAATAAGCAGGAATCGTTTTGATGTCGATGTTTCCCCTGAAACTCTTGAGAAAACAACATTGGGCAATGCAAAAACAGGAGACAGGGTGAATATTGAGCGTGCCCTGCGCCTGTCGGACCGTCTTGATGGTCATCTTGTTTCAGGGCATATTGACGGGATCGGCAAAATAAAGCGTAAAAATTTGACAGGCAACGCCGTGATAATTACATTTGAAGCGCCTGTTGAAATTTCCCGTTATATAATAAAAAAAGGTTCTGTTGCTGTTGACGGTGTGAGCCTTACGGTAAACAACTGTGATGAAGGCTGGTTTGAAGTAAGCATTATACCTCACACAGCAAAGCTGACCACAATGGGTATAAAAGCAGAAAATAACCCTGTAAACATAGAAACGGATATGATAGGGAAATACATAGAACGTTTTGCCGGTATGCAAAAAGGCGCAGGAAGGGGAAAAGATATAAAATCATCCATAGATATGGCCTTTTTATCAAAAACCGGATACATATAATAAATCCGCCGAACTGTCATACCGGCGGAAGCCTATATCCATAAAATATTGAATTAACTGGATTATAGCCTTTGCCGGAATGACGAAAAGTGGTAAGATAAACAAATTTTAGGAGAAGATTTTTAAAATGCCGTTGATGTCAATTGAAGAAGCTATAAGAGATATACGTGAAGGGCGCATGGTTATCCTGGCTGATGATGAAGACCGCGAGAATGAGGGCGACCTCACCATGGCGGCTGAAAAAGTAACGCCCGAAGCTATAAATTTTATGGCAAAATACGGAAGGGGACTGATATGCCTTTCCATGACCGGGGAAAAAATAGATTCCCTTTACCTTCCACCAATGGTGGAAAACAACACATCAGCATTCCAAACGGGATTTACAGTTTCCATTGAGGCAAGATGCGGGGTTACTACCGGAATTTCCGCAGCAGACCGGGCTATAACCATCCTCACAGCCATAGCCGACGATGCCCGCCCTAACGATCTGGTAAGGCCGGGACATGTTTTCCCTTTAAGGGCAAGAGACGGCGGAGTTATTGTAAGATCCGGGCAAACCGAAGGTTCTGTTGATCTTGCCCGTCTTGCCGGTTTAAA
>DYJH01000141.1 GCA_020723255.1 Desulfonema limicola
TTGGAAAGGAGGTATTGTTATTTATGAAGCTTGAAGAAAAGAAAAAGATTGCAGAAGATTTTCATGAAAAATTGGCCAAAGCCAAAGTAGTGATTCTAACTGACTATAAAGGCCTTAACGTAGAATCGATAAGTGATTTGCGGAGAAAGCTTAGGGAATTTCAAGTAGAATTCCGGGTAGTAAAAAATACTCTTCTTGAAAGGGCATCAGAAAATACCGGCGCTAATTTTATCAAAGAAAAATTTAAGGGCCCTACAGCAGTTGCTTTAAGTTACGATGATCCTGTTGCTCCTGCAAAAATACTTATAAAATTTGCTGAAACCAATAAACATCTTACAATTAAAGCGGGTATATTAGACGGAAAAGCGCTTGATTTTAACGCTATTAAGGCTTTGTCAACCATGCCATCCCGCGAAGTGCTTTTGGGGCAATTGCTTTCAGCAATGAACGGCGTGCCGGCCTCATTTGTAAGGACACTTGGTGAAATACCTAAGCAGTTCTTGTATGTTTTACAAGCGATCAAAAAGCAAAAGGAAGCAGCTTGATTATTATTTTTTAAACTTTTTCTGGAATGATTTTCTGCAGTTTGTTGCGGAGGATATTTTGAATAATATGGAGGAATGATAAAATGTCAAATATTACTAAAGAAGATGTTATTGAGTTTATAGCCAATATGACGGTTATCGAATTATCAGAGCTTGTTAAAGAGTTGGAGAACAAGTTCGGGGTATCTGCAGCGGCTCCTGTTGCGATGGTTGCTGCAGCCGGTCCTGCTGCATCCGAATCTAAAGCTGAGGAACAGACTGAATTCTCTGTTATTCTTACTTCACACGGTGACAAAAAGATTCAGATCATCAAAGAAGTGAGAGCAATTACAGGTCTTGGTCTCAAAGAAGCAAAAACCCTTGTTGATGAGGTCCCAAAACCGGTAAAAGAAGGTATCCCAAAGGAAGAAGCTGAAAAGATCAAAAAACAGCTTGAAGAAGCAGGAGCTCAGGTTGAAATAAAATAATTGGTTTTTATTTCATGCGGCGGGAAAGGATTAGCCCTTTCCCGCTATAGTAAAACTCCTAACGGTCGAAGATTCTCTTCCGAATCCGGAAGAGAGTTTCAATCCTAATAAAAGGGAAATACAATGTCGGAAAGGCTTTTGGCAAAAAAACGGTTAAGAAAAAATTTTGGACAGATTCATAGAATTGTTGAAATACCTGATCTTATAGGTATGCAGCTTGAATCTTACAAACGTTTATTGCAAATGGATATTACTCCTGAAAAACGAGAGGATATTGGTCTGCAGGCTGTATTCAAATCGGTGTTTCCTATAAAAGATTATACAGGTAGTGCTTCTCTTGAGTATGTATCCTATAAATTCGGAGAGATAAAGCATGGTATGGCGGAATGCATACACAGGGGTATGACCTATGAAATACCTATACGCATAACCGTAAGACTCGTTGTTTATGATGTTGACAAAGAAAGTGGAATATCAAGCATACGTGATATTAAAGAGCAGGAGATTTACTTTGGCACTGTTCCTTTGATGACGGACAAAGGAACATTTATTGTAAATGGAACCGAAAGGGTTGTTGTCGGCCAGCTTCACAGATCTTCAGGCGTGTTTTTTGACCATGATAAGGGCAAAACCCATTCGAGCGGCAAAATAATTTACAGCTCAAGAATCATACCTGTGCGGGGATCATGGATCGATCTTGAAATTGACCCCAAGGATATAGTGTATATAAGAATAGACAGGAGGCGCAAGTTTCCCATCACGATTTTCTTTAAGGCATTCGGATATACTCCTGAAGATCTTCTTTCTTATTTTTATAAGAGAGAAAAAATAATTATTCGCGGTAGAAGCTTATATAAAGAACTCAGAGAAGATTTATACAAAGACCAGAAATTCACCCGTGATATCAAGGACCCTGATACTGGTGAAATAATTGCAAAAAAAGGCCGGCCTTACAGTCCCAAACTTATAAAGAAGCTTATATCTTCTAAAATGGGCACCATCCCGATAAATATGGAAGATATTATCGAAAGAGCTTTTGCTTTTACGATTTTTGAGCCTGGAACAGACAAGATTGTGGTCAAGGCAAATGATATAGTTGATGATGAATCTATTTCCAAGCTCAAAGAAGCCGGCATCAATGAGTTCGAGGTATTGTTTTTTGACGGGATGTCAAGCAGCGACTCGATAAGAAAAACTTTGGCTATAGATAAAGTAGCTTCAAAAGAAGAAGCGCTTGTTGAAATATATAGAAGGCTTAGGCCCGGTAATCCTGTGACTCCAGAGGTTGCTCAGAATTTTATCGATAATCTTTTCTTTAAAACCGCATATTATGATCTTTCAGGTGTAGGAAGAGTTAAAATAAACCAACGCTTGGGTATAGAATCTTCTCCCGATTTGAAGATTTTAAGAAAGGAAGACATTCTTCTTACCGCAAAAACTTTAATAGAATTAAGAGACACGCAAGGAATCGTTGATGATATCGACCATCTTGGAAACCGGCGGATAAGAGCGGTGGGGGAGCTTCTGGAAAATCAGTACCGTATCGGCCTGGTTCGCATGGAAAGAGCCATAAAGGAGAGAATGAGTTTACAGGAAGTCGATACTCTTATGCCTCATGATCTTATTAATCCTAAACCTGTTTCTGCAATTGTTAAAGAATTCTTTGGCACAAGCCAGTTAAGCCAGTTTATGGATCAGACAAATCCGCTTTCCGAAACTACTCACAAACGCAGATTAAGTGCGCTTGGTCCGGGTGGACTAACCCGTGAGCGCGCCGGATTTGAGGTCAGAGATGTTCATCCCTCCCACTATGGACGAATATGCCCTATCGAAACCCCGGAAGGCCCTAATATCGGCCTTATTGTCTCATTAAGCACATATGCCCGTGTTAATGATTACGGTTTTATCGAAACACCATACAGGGTTGTCAATGATGGAACAGTCACAAATGAAGTTAAATTTCTCGATGCTTTTGAAGAAAAGGATTTGCCGATTGCACAGGCAAATGCTCCGATTGATGAAAAGGGACAATATTTAAACCCGCTTGTTACATCGCGTGTGGCAGGTGAATTTATGACTGTCAAGAAAGAAGATATAGCTCTTATGGATGTTTCACCTAATCAGCTTGTAAGTGTTTCAGCTTCTCTTATTCCTTTTCTTGAAAATGATGATGCAAATAGGGCTTTAATGGGTTCAAATATGCAGCGCCAAGCTGTGCCCCTTATGGTTAATGAAGCTCCGCTTATAGGGACAGGCATAGAAGGTGTTGTAGCTAAAGATTCCGGTGTCACAGTAGTTGCAGAACGTGATGGTGTAGTAGAGTCTGTGGATGCTTCCCGGATAATCCTTTCTCATGATCCTTCGGATAAACGGTACGACAGGCATGTTACTATATGTAATCTGTCAAAATATATGCGTTCAAATCAGAACACGTGCTTTAATCACCGTCCTATAGTTGTAAAAGGGCAGAGCGTGGAAGCAGGAGAAATAATTGCCGACGGGCCTGCCACAGAAAAAGGAGAGCTTTCTTTAGGTAAAAATGTAACAGTTGCATTTATGCCCTGGGGAGGTTTTAATTTTGAGGATTCAATTCTTGTTAGTGAAAGACTTGTCCGTGACGGCGTTTATACTTCTGTTCATATTGAAGAGTTTGAAATAGTAGCAAGAGACACCAAGCTTGGTAAGGAAGATATTACACGCGATATTCCTAATGTGGGTGATGAGGCTTTGAAAGATCTTGATGAAAGCGGAATTATAAGACTTGGAGCGGAGGTTGAACCGGGTGATATTCTGGTGGGGAAAATAACTCCCAAAGGCGAAACTCAGCTTTCTCCGGAAGAGAAGCTTCTTCGTGCGATTTTTGGAGAAAAAGCAGGAGATGTAAAAGATACTTCCTTGCGAGTTCCTCCGGGAGTTGAAGGGACCGTTATTGACGCGAAGGTTTTTTCCAGACGCGGCATAGAAAAAGATGAGCGCACCTGCTTTATAGAAGATATCGAGATTAAAGCCCTTGAGAGAAGCCGTGACGATGAACTTGATGTAATTGAAGATATAGTGCGCAATCAGATTATTCAGGTTTTAGACGGCCAGACTTGTAATACCCCTATAAAAAAAGGCAAAAAAGTTTTGATTGCAAAAGGGGATAAGATAGAAGCAAAAATTCTTCCTGATATCTCTGTTGCTCAACTTGAAGGTGTTGTTCTAAAGGATGCCGCCGATACGGAAAAGCTGCATGATCTTTTAGAGCAATACAGAACTCAATGCGCTATTTGCCGTGAGAATTTTGAAAAACGTACAATCAGGTACGAAAAAGGGGATGATCTTCCACCGGGGGTTATAAAGATGGTAAAGGTATATATTGCCATGAAGCGGAAACTTTCGGTCGGAGATAAAATGGCCGGACGTCACGGCAACAAGGGTGTGGTTTCAAGGATTCTGCCACAGGAAGACATGCCTTATTTTGAAGATGGTACACCGGTTGATATGGTTTTAAACCCGCTGGGCGTGCCTTCCCGAATGAATGCCGGACAGATTCTTGAAATTCACCTGGGCCGTGCAGCAAAAAGCCTGGGTGATCAATTAAACAGGCTTATAGAGGAAAATAATATTTCTGATCTTCGCAATAAAATCAATAAAATATTTGCCGATAAAGACTCAGATAAAATTATATCCAAAATGGATGAGCAAGATATACTTAATTTTGCCGGAAATTATAAAAATGGCGTTCACATGGCTACACCTGTTTTTGACGGCGCTAAAGAACCTGAAATAAAAGCACTTTTGGAAGAAGCTGGTCTTTGTCCATCCGGTCAGGCGATATTGTTTGATGGACGAACAGGAGAGCCGTTTAAAGGTAAAATAACCGTTGGTACTATGTATATGTTAAAGCTTCACCATCTTGTAGATGATAAAATACATGCACGTTCTATCGGGCCTTATTCACTTGTCACGCAGCAGCCGCTTGGAGGAAAAGCTCAGTTCGGGGGGCAGCGCCTCGGGGAGATGGAAGTATGGGCAATGGAAGCATATGGCGCAGCCCATGCATTGCAGGAATTTTTAACTGTGAAATCTGACGATATGGCAGGAAGAACCAGAATGTATGAAAAGATAGTGAAAGGGCAGAATATGCTTGAGCCCGGCATACCGGAATCTTTCAAAGTAATGACAAGGGAATTGCAGAGCCTTGGCTTGGATATAAATCTTTTGGAAGAAAATAAGGAGTAGAATTTGGAAACCTTATATGATTTCTTTGCCAAACCCATTGATCCGAAACAGTACGTTGGTGTTCGGATTTCTCTGGCTTCACCTGAACAGATCAGACAATGGTCTTTTGGTGAAATAAAAAAACCGGAGACAATAAACTACCGAACTTTTAAGCCGGAGCGCGATGGTTTGTTTTGCGCCAAAATTTTCGGCCCCACCAAGGACTATGAATGCAACTGCGGCAAATACAAGCGTATGAAACATAGAGGGGTAGTCTGTGAAAAATGCGGGGTTGAGGTTATACAGTCCAAGGTCCGAAGAGAACGTATGGGACATATTGAACTTGCCGCACCTGTTGCCCACATATGGTTTTTAAAAAGCCTCCCCAGCAAAATAGGAAATCTTTTGGATATGACGTTAAAAAGTCTGGAGAAGGTATTATACTTCGACAGCTATATAGTTTTGGATCCTAAAGATACTCCTCTTACTCGTTGTCAGCTGCTTTCGGAAGAAAAATACCGTGATGCAATTGAAACATACGGGGAAAAATTTGAAGCCGGCATCGGAGCCGAAGCCATAAAGATTCTGCTGGAAAATATTGATCTTGATTCCATATACAAAGAGCTTAGAGCAGAGATTAAAGCTACAACCTCTTTGGCAAAAAGACAAAAATTATCAAAGAGGCTAAAAATTGTCGATGCTTTCAAGAGCTCGGGAGTAAATCCTTCGTGGATGATATTGGATGTTATTCCTGTACTTCCTCCTGATTTGCGTCCTCTTGTTCCTTTGGAGGGCGGCAGATTTGCCACCTCCGATCTCAATGATCTTTACAGAAGAGTTATAAACCGCAATAACCGGTTAAAACGATTAATCGATTTAAAGGCTCCAGATATTATTATCCGCAATGAAAAAAGAATGCTTCAGGAAGCTGTGGATGCTCTTTTTGATAACGGCAGGCATGGCAGAGTTATCACAGGATCCAACAAGCGGCCTTTAAAATCACTCAGTGATACGTTAAAAGGGAAACAGGGTCGTTTTCGCCAGAACCTTCTCGGAAAACGTGTTGATTATTCCGGACGAACGGTTATTGCCATAGGACCGGATCTCAGGCTTCACCAGTGTGGTCTTCCCAAAAAGATGGCTCTGGAACTTTTTAAGCCTTTTGTTTATTTCAGACTGGAGAAAAAAGGCCTTGTTTCAACAGTAAAGAGCGCTAAGAAAATGGTTGAGCGCGAAACACCGGAAGTTTGGGACACTCTCGATGAAGTTGTAAAAGAGTATCCTGTTATGCTAAACCGCGCACCGACGCTTCACAGACTGGGAATACAGGCTTTTGAACCGATTCTTATTGAAGGAAAGGCCATACAGCTTCATCCGCTTGTATGCACCGCATTCAATGCGGATTTTGACGGCGACCAGATGGCCGTGCATATCCCCCTTTCTGTTGAATCGCAGATAGAAGCACGCATTTTAATGCTTTCAAGCAACAATATTCTATCCCCTGCCAACGGAAGTCCTATTATTGTTCCTACCCAGGATATAGTTCTTGGCATCTATTATATGACAAGGGGAATTGCCGGTGCTATAGGTGACGGCAAAAGATTCGCAGATACGGATGAGGTTCGTTGTGCATATGATTCCGGGTCAATCGATCTTCATGCCAAGATAACGGTGCGGATAGACGGAAAGCGAGTTAATACTACTACAGGCCGTGTATTATTATGGGAAATAATTCCCAAGGATAATATCGTAAGAATGAGCCATATCATGGTTTCTTCGGAAGAAGTTGCTAAGACTATTCATGAAAAAATAAGAGACGGCGAATCGTTTTCACAGATGGTAAACCAATATTCGGAAAGCGCAAGCAAGACGTTAGAAGGCGATATCGGTTTTTTGAGAAAAGAAGAGTATACAAGAATATTTGATATTGAGGATGCGGATCAGATTTTTTTGTTAGCAGAGGGACAAATCAGCAACATTATTCCATCACAAGAAAAATATCACATATTTCAGATAAATGAGAAGAGAGCCGAAATTCCTTTTGATGCAGTTAACAAGGTACAGGACAAGAAATCTTTAAGAGATCTTGTCGATTATGCTTATAGAAATCTTGGCCCCAAAGCCACGGTTGTTCTTGCCGACAGACTTAAGGATATTGGCTATAAGTACTCAACAGAGGGAGGCCTTTCTATTTCAATCGAAGATATGATTATTCCAGCTGCAAAAGAACATATAATCAAAAAAGCCGAAGATAAGGTGCTGGAAATAGGACGTCAGTACACTGAGGGTCTTATTACTCAAGGCGAGAAGTATAACAAAGTGGTTGATATCTGGGCAAAGGCAACCGATGATGTGGCCAATGAAATGATGAAAGCTATGAAGGTTGAACATTTGAAGGACAGTAACGGAAATAAAGTGTATGATAAAGACGGAAAACCCGTTTATGCTGAAAGTTTTAACCCAATATATATGATGGCTGATTCGGGCGCCAGGGGCAGTAAAGATCAGATGCGTCAGCTTGCGGGTATGCGTGGTCTCATGGCCAAGCCTTCGGGGGAAATTATTGAAACACCTATCAGCGCAAATTTTAGAGAAGGGCTTTCGGTTTTACAATATTTTATTTCAACGCATGGTGCGCGAAAAGGACTTGCCGATACTGCTCTTAAAACCGCAAACTCAGGATACTTAACAAGAAGACTGGCTGATGTTGCCCAGGATTGTGTAGTTATGGAGAATAACTGCGGTACAATGATGGGTGTTGATGTTGAACCTCTGATCGAAGGCGGCGAGGTTATTCAGCGTCTTGGAGAAAGAGTTTTAGGCCGTGTTGCAGTTGATGATATAGTTGACCCTTTCACCGATGAAGTGCTTGTTAAAAAAAGTGATGAAATAGACGAAAAGTCTGCAAAAAAAATAGAAGATGCTGGCATAACAATTGTTAAGATAAGATCTGTTCTCACATGCAAAGCAAGATATGGTGTTTGCGCTAAATGTTATGGAAGAGATCTTTCAAGCGGCTATCAGGTTGAATTGGGGCAGGCTGTTGGAATTCTATCTGCCCAGTCGATAGGTGAGCCGGGTACTCAGCTGACCATGCGCACATTCCACATAGGAGGTACCGCAAGCCGGAGGGTTGAACAGGCTGATATAAGAGCAAGGGTTGAAGGAACAATTAAATTTGTCGATCTTCATGTCGTAAGAAATGCGGAAAACCAAAACATAGTAATGAACCGCCGCGGCGGTAAATTTACTATTGTTAGCGATACAGGGCGTGAACTTGAAAGCTGCCCTGTAATTTACGGTGCGCATATAATGGTTGAAGATGGCCAGAAAGTAAAAGGGCCTAATGCTGAAACGGGGAAACCGGGCGATCTTCTGGCTACCTGGGATCCGTTTACAACACCCATTATTACTGAAGTTGATGGTGTTGTCAAATTCGGAGATATTGTGCCAGGCAAAACCATGAAAGAAAAGGTCGATCCTGTTACAGGGAAATCGAGCCGAACTATAATAGAAGCTAAGGGGACGGAAGTTAGACCGAGGATTTCGATAAAAGATACAGAAGGCAAAACATCGAAACTATCGGAATCTTCAGGAATGGCGCGATATATTCTTCCGATAGGAGCAGTTTTAATGGTGGAAGAAGGCGATGATGTAAAAGCCGGGGATGTTATTGCAAAGCTTCCCAGAGCTACCACGAAAACCAAAGACATTACAGGCGGTCTTCCAAGAGTTGCGGAACTTTTTGAGGTAAGAAAACCTAAGGATATTGCAGTATTAAGTGAAATAGACGGATATGTTTCCATATCAAAGAGTACCAAGAAAGGAAAACAAAAGGTAACTGTATCTCCAGTCGATTTCGGAGACAAGAAAGAATATCTGATCTCGCGGGGTAAACATATAAATGTTTATGAAGGCGATTATATAAGGGCCGGAGAACCGATTATCGGCGGTTCAGCCATTCCCCAGGATATTCTGAATATAAAAGGTGAAGTGGCTCTCGCACGTTATCTTGTTGATGAAGTTCAGGAAGTTTATCGTTTGCAGGGAGTGCGTATAAACGACAAGCATATTGAAGTTATTGTAAGACAGATGACAAGACGTGTTAAGGTTGTTGATGTCGGAGATACGGATTTTATACTTGAAGAACAGGTTGATCGCGGAAGGTTTGAAGAGATAAATATGGAGGTTATTGCAAAAGGCGGAAAACCGGCTATTGCTGAACCTCTTATACTGGGAATAACTAAAGCATCCTTAAGCACCGATAGTTTTATATCAGCGGCTTCATTTCAGGAAACCACTAAGGTTCTGACGGATGCCAGCATCTCCGGGGCTATAGATTATCTCCGCGGGCTTAAAGAAAATGTTATAATGGGCAGGGTAATACCTGCGGGTTCCGGTCTTTCATTGAACCAGAATATAGAAATATCCCACTAAAAACGTTTTCATGGGTTTTATAAATAGTCAAAGTGTATATTCATAGATATTATTGTTTTTTGATATAAAATTTCTTGACATAAATTTAAGATCTGAGTATAAGATGTTGTTTTTTAGCTTGGCTTTTGCATTAGAGAATAATTTTTTAAAGAGGAGAATATGCCTACAATCAATCAGTTAGTTAGGAAAGGGAGGAGCAAGATCGTTAAGAAGGTCACTACACCGGCTCTTAAAGGAGCTCCTCAAAAAAGAGGTGTATGTACACGTGTATATACATCAACTCCAAAAAAGCCCAACTCTGCTTTGCGTAAAGTTGCAAGAGTGAGGCTTACTTCCGGCGCTGAAGTGACAGCATATATTCCGGGGGTGGGGCATAATCTTCAGGAACATTCGGTCGTTCTGGTCCGTGGCGGACGAGTTAAAGACTTGCCAGGTGTAAGATACCATATTGTTAGAGGAACGTTAGATACTCTTGGGGTTGAGGACAGAAAGAAAAGCAGATCCAAGTACGGTGCAAAAAGACCAAAGTGATGATATAATTTAATAAATACAATTAATATTGATGGTGTGACATATGCCGAGAAGAAGAGATGTGCCTGAGAGGGTTGTTATCCCTGATTCTAAATACGACAATAAAGTAGTTTCCAAATTCATTAAAGCAATAATGAAGGAGGGGAAAAAGAGTCTTGCCGAGTCAATACTTTATAAAGCTCTTGATATTATAGGTAAAAATTCAGGGGAACCGCCCATAAAGATTTTTGAACAGGCTTTAGATAATGTAAAACCAGTAATTGAGGTTAAATCCCGGCGGGTTGGTGGATCGACATATCAGGTTCCCACCGAAATTAGACCGGCCCGTAGAACTGCTCTTGGAATAAGGTGGATAATAAGTTATGCACACCAGCGCAATGAAAAGAGTATGGCAGGTAAACTTGCCGGTGAAATTTTGGATGCAGCAAACAAAAGAGGCGCTTCAATAAAGAAAAAGGAAGATACTCACAAAATGGCAGATGCAAACAAAGCTTTTGCTCATTTCAGGTGGTAAAATTTTTATTCTAATTTAAGCTCCTTTG
>DYJH01000142.1 GCA_020723255.1 Desulfonema limicola
GTTCCACCCTCACCCCAGGCCGGGGCTTACTCGCCATCGGCCTGTTGATGGACTTCTTACGAGTCCATCAATATTGATGTGCTTTTTACGAATCCTTCAATATCAAACGGCCTATTGCTGGTCTTAACAGCAGTTCATCAACAGGCCGTTTTTATTTGTCAGAGACGGGGAGTTAAACCGAACCTGTGCCGGATTCATCTGCTGCAGTTACTGCTTCTTTTTTGATTTTATCGCCTACAGGCTTTTTACCGGAAAACTTTTTCTTTTTTACGGCTGACTTTGTTTTTTTCTTTTTTTCTTCTTTCTTTTTGCTATTATCTGAACCAACGAGTTCAACTATAGATATGGGAGCAGCATCTCCGGAGCGGATCCCAATTTTTACTATCCTTGTATACCCTCCTGTAATTGAACCAAATCTTTCGGATGCTTCTTCAAAAAGCTTATGGACAACATCTTTTTCTCTTACTATTGACAGAGCCTGCCGTCTGGCACTTAGATCACCCTGCTTTGCAAGCGTTATTATTTTATCCGCCAAGCGTTTTAGCTCTTTTGCTTTAACATCGGTAGTGCGTATTCTGTCATACTTTATTAAAGATGTTACCATGTTCCGAAACATGGCATTCCTATGACTGCTTGTTCTTCCTAATTTCAAACCTGCATTTTGATGTCTCATATAACTCTTTATTCTCCTTCTGCTTGCTCTTCTTCAGGAAGTACAAATTCTTCCAGTTTCATACCCAGAGAAAGCCCCATTTCGCCTAATACTTCTTTGATTTCGTTTAAAGACTTTCTTCCGAAATTTTTGGTTCTGAGCATCTCTGCTTCAGTCTTATTTACCAATTGATAAATTTTGAATATATTAGCATTCTTAAGGCAATTAGCGCTTCTTACAGAAAGCTCCAGTTCCTCAACGCTCCGGTACAGATTTTCATTAATTTGCGGCTTCTGGCGCTTATCCGATTTTTTCTCTATTTCCGGCTCAACTTTTTCGTCAAAATTGATGAATATTGACATCTGTTCTTTTAATATTTTTGCAGAATATGAAAGTGCATCTATAGGAGAAACACTTCCATCAGTCCAGACTTCCATTGTAAGTTTATCATAATCGGTCCTCTGGCCTACGCGTGCATTTCCAACCACATAGTTGACCCGCTTGACAGGAGAAAAAACCGCATCTATGGGAATAGTTCCTACAGGATCGTCTTCATTCTTGTTGGCTTCGGATAAAGAATAGCCTTTACCAACTACAATAGTCATGGTTGCTTTTAAAACAGCATCTTTTGATAAAGTTGCAATATGAATATCAGGGTTTAAAACCTCGCATTTACCATCATCGCTGATAATATTGCGAGCTGTTACTTCGCATTCACCGGTCGCATCTATGCGCACTGTTTTAGGCTTATCGTCTGCTGTTTTGAATCTCACACCTTTAAGGTTAAGGATAATCTCAGATACATCTTCGAGTACACCTGGCACCACGCTGAATTCATGAAAAACCGAATCGAATTTTACTGACACTATCGCGGCGCCATACAGTGAAGATAACATTATGCGTCTTAAAGCATTACCGATGGTTAATCCAAATCCTCTTTCAAGAGGTTCACAAACGAACTTGTCATAGTTGGGCATATTAGTGGTTACCTGAACTTTTTCAGGCATGATCATCTCTTGCCAGTTCATGTACATAAGTTCATTTGAAGACATAATTATTTTTCTCCAGATTTTTTCAGGAAACAATTTTTATGAATGATATAGCGAAATTATCCAAATATGTAGTTATTACTACTTTTTACACATAGCATATATGCATATATTACAAAGCAATATTACAACAAGCCTTTGTTTTATTTAGAATAAAGTTCAACTATAAGCTGCTCCTGGATAGGCATGGTAATATCTTCACGAACAGGAAAACTTTTTATTATTCCCTTAAAATTTTCTTTTTCCAGTTCAAGCCATTGAGGAATACCCCTTCGAACAACAGCATCTAAAGAATCGCTTATCGCTTTGACATTACGGCTGGCTTCATTTAGCTCTAAAGTATCCCCTACTTTTATCAGATATGAGGGTATGTTGATTTTTTTGCCGTTAACCTTAAAGTGATTATGTTTCACAAAATGCCGGGCTTGAGTACGTGAAGCAACAAACCCAAGCCTGTAAACAACATTATCCAGCCTTCGTTCCAGCATTACAAGGAGATTTGTTCCGGTTATATCTTTCTGCCGTTCGGCTCTTTTAAAAAATAGGCGAAACTGCTTTTCCGAAAGCCCGTATATCCGTTTTGTTTTTTGCTTCTCCCTGAGCTGCACCCCATAATCGGAAAATTTTCTGCCGCGTCGCTGGCCGTGCTGTCCCGGTGAATAGCTGCGCCTGTCAAAAGCGCATTTATCCGAATAACAACGATCGCCCTTAAGAAACATTTTTAAATTTTCACGCCGGCACAACCGGCATACTGCACCTATATATCGTGCCAAATCTTCCTCCTTTTAATACTTATAACACATTTTTTTTATTCAGATCGGCAATACTAATGTATTATACCCTGCGCCTTTTTGGCGATCGGCAACCATTATGTGGAATTGGCGTTACATCCTTTATCATTAAAATATTAAAGCCGGTTGCCTGAAGCGCGCGAAGCGCTGATTCCCTTCCAGGGCCAGGTCCTTTAACATACACATCTACATTTTTCATTCCATGCTCCATCGCTTTTTTCGCGGCATCTTCAGCCGCCAACTGTGCGGCAAAAGGCGTGCTTTTCCTTGAGCCTTTAAAGCCCTGGACTCCGGCGCTTGACCATCCGACAACATTACCGGCAGGATCTGTGATAGAGATAATGGTATTATTAAAAGTAGAGTATATATGGACTACTCCGCTGGGTATGTTCTTTTTTTCTTTCTTTTTTACTCGGGTTTTTTTCGCCATATATAAAGCCTCTGCATATTAATTTACTACTTATTTTTGGTTACGGCCTTTTTCTTTACCGTAGAACGTTTCGGGCCCTTTCTTGTTCTCGAATTTGTTTTTGTTCTCTGGCCCCGCACAGGAAGCGATTTTCTATGGCGAAGTCCGCGGTAACATCCGAGATCCATAAGCCTTTTGATGTTCATCGAAATATCAGTACGGAGTTCACCTTCAACTTTACATTCTATGTCGATAATCTTACGGATACTGTTGATTTCTGTTTCCGATAACTGATCCACTTTAGTATCCGGATTAATATTAAGCTTCGAGAGTATCGATTTTGACGTAGCTCTCCCTATGCCGTAAATATATGTCAGGCCGATTTCAACTCTCTTATGCTTAGGTAGATCTACCCCTGCAATTCTTGCCAAAGCTTATCCTCCTTATTATCCCTGCCTCTGTTTGTGTCTTTTGTTTTCACAGATTACTCTTATAACGCCTTTTCTGCGAACAATTTTGCATTTGCTGCATATTTTCTTAACTGATGCCCTGACTTTCATTTTTATTTTGTCCTGTAAGTTATTCTGCCGCGTGTAAGATCATAAGGCGACAGTTCGACGGTAACCTTATCCCCCGGAAGTATTTTTATAAAATGCATGCGCATTTTCCCTGAAATATGTGCAAGCACCTGATGTTTATTCTCAAGTTCGACCCTGAACATTGCATTGGGCAGCGTCTCAAGTACTGTTCCTTCTACCTTGATTGCCTCATCTTTTGCCATAGTTCAGCTCCCGATTATTTCGCTTAAAATATCCGGCCCATTATTAGTAATAGCTATAGTATGTTCAAAGTGTGCGGACAATCCGCCGTCTTTAGTAACGGCTGTCCAACCATCCTCAAGAATTTCCACTTCGCAACCTTTTTCATTAACCATCGGTTCTATTGCCAGAGTCATTCCTGGTTTAAGTAAAATTCCAATCCCTGGTTTGCCGTGATTCGGAATCTGCGGGTCTTCATGCAGGTTGCTGCCTATTCCATGTCCGACAAAAACACGAACAACCGAATAACCGGCAGCTTCAACATGAGACTGAACAGCATGCGATATGTCTGAAAGTCTTCCACCAGGAACTGCTTTCGTAATACTTTTGTATAAAGCCTCTTTCGTTGTAAGTATAAGCCTCTTTGCCGATTTTGATATTTTCCCTACAGGTACAGTTATTGCTGAGTCGCCGTAATATCCGTCAAACAGCACTCCAAAATCAAGGCTTATAATATCGCCTTCTAAAAGCGGTTTTTTCGAAGGCAACCCATGAACAACAACATTATTCACCGAGGTGCAAAGCGAATACGGATAACCTTTATAACCTTTAAATGCCGGTATGGCGCCTCTTTCATGCGCCAACTTTTCGGCAACATCGTTTAAATATAAAGTAGTAACCCCAACTTTTACTTTTTTCCTAAGTTTATTAAGGATATCCGCTACAATCTGATTGCTTAACCTTATCTTTTCAATTTCTTTAGGTGATTTAAAAATCACCATATCAGAAACGCCCTTTAATCCTTGTTCCGCCTTTTTTAAGGAAACCCTCATAATTGCGGGAAATCATATGTGACTCAATCTGTGAAATCGTATCAATTGCCACCCCTACAACTATCAATAAAGCAGTTCCGCCAAAATAAAACGGAATGCTGAGTTTGCTGATCAATACAGATGGAAGCACACATATGCACGAAATATAAATTGCACCTCCCAAAGTAATGCGGGTCAGCACTTTATCTATATAATCGGAGGTGCGTTTTCCCGGCCTTATTCCCGGAATGTAACCGCCATGCTTTTTCATATTTTCTGCCACATCAACAGGATTAAATGTCACAGCCGTATAAAAATAGCAGAAGAATACTATCAGTCCGACAAAAATCACCTCATAAATCAGGCTGCCGGGTGTAAGCGCTTTAGCAATATTCTGCATCGTCTCTATCTTGATAAAGCTTGCAATAGTAGCAGGAAACATCATTATAGAAGACGCAAATATCGGAGGAATAACGCCGGAAGTATTAAGTTTAAGCGGCAGATGCGTGCTCTGACCCCCGTACATTTTCCTGCCTATTATTCTTTTTGCATATTGAACCGGTATCCTCCTCTGGCCCTGTTCGGCAAATATAATAGCAGCAATTACTGCCACCATAAAGACAAGCAGTATCAGAACTAAGAATATGCTCATTTCACCTGTTGAAACCAGCTTGAAAGTATTGGCTATAGCATTGGGCATTCTGCATACAATACCTGCAAAAATAATAAGTGATATTCCGTTTCCTATACCACGCTCTGTGATCTGCTCTCCAAGCCACATTATAAAAGCAGTTCCGGCTGTAAGTGTGATTACAGTCATCAGCCTGAATTCCCATCCTGGAGATATAACAACAGAAGCGCCCCCGGGAGAAGTCATGCTCTCCAAACCTATGCTGATGCCGAATCCCTGAATTATGCTCAGCAATACAGTGCCGTAGCGGGTATATTGTGTAATCTTTTTGCGCCCCTGCTCTCCTTCCTTTGAAAGGCGCTCCAGATGCGGGATAACAACGGTCAACAACTGTAAAATAATAGATGAACTGATATAGGGCATTATGCCGAGCGCAAATACGGATAATTTTTCAAATGCCCCGCCTGAAAACATATCAACCAGGCCAAGCAAGGTTCCCTTTGCTTTGGCAAAAAATGATGCAAGAGCAATGCTGTCAACCCCGGGCACCGGAACATGTACACCGATCCGATAAACAACGATCAAAGACAGAGTTACTATTACTCTTTTTTTCAGCTCGGGTATTTTGAAAATATTCTGGAAACCGCTTCCAATCATTATATAACCTCTATATAATCTCTATTTTACCGCCGGCTTTTTCAATCTTTGCTCTCGCTCCGCTGCTTACCTTGTTTATTTTTATCGTAAGCGGATAACTTATACCTCCCTGGGCAAGAAGTTTTATTCCGTCATGCCTTCCCTTAATAATCCCGGAGCCAACCAGTATATCTTCATCAACCAATGATCCGCTTTCAAATTTCAACAGATCCCGTATATTGATAACAGCAATATTTTTCTTGAAAATATTCGTAAATCCAACTTTTGGAAGGCGCCTTTGAATAGGCATTTGTCCGCCTTCGAAACCCGGCCTCACTCCTCCGCCGGAACGGGCTTTATGCCCTTTATGCCCTTTTCCCGAGGTCTTACCCGTCCCGGATCCAGGTCCGCGTCCGAGTCGCTTGCGGGTACTTTTTGAGCCCTTTGACGGAGATAATTCATTTAGTTTCATCGATCTTCCCCTCAGCTTTGACAAGATGAGATACCTTGCTGATCATGCCCCGGACAGACGGAGTATCAGTTAACTCAACTGTTTTATTGAGTCTTGTAAGACCCATTCCGTACAGCACCTTTCTATGTTTTTTCGGTCGCCCGATCATGCTTTTTATAAGTGTAACTTTCAGTATTCCAGACATTTTCACATTCCCTGTTATGGTCCGCTCATTATAGATCTTCTATGGCTTTACCCCGTCGTTCGGCTACCTGCTCGCGGCTTCTAAGTTTTTTTAATCCGGAAATTGTTGCCTTTACGACATTATGAGGGTTATGAGATCCCATGCACTTTGTAAGCACGTTCTGTACGCCAACAGCTTCAAGAACCGCTCGTACAGCACCGCCCGCAATAAGTCCTGTGCCTTTGGATGCAGGCTTTAAAAGAACGCGACCGGCTCCAAATTTACCTATGACTTCAAAAGGAATCGTTCCCTCGACAAGAGAAATATTTATCATGTTTTTCTTTGCCTGATCCACACCCTTACGTATAGCTTCCGGAACTTCACCAGCTTTTCCAAGGCCATAACCTACTTTCCCTTCACCGTCACCTACGACAACAATTGCGCTGAAACTAAACCTACGGCCACCCTTAACAACTTTAGCCACTCTATTAATATAGACAACTTTATCTATTAGCTGATTTTCGCCTGCTTCTTGCTTGAACAAGGCTCCGCCTCCTTCATTATAATTAAACAACTAAAAATCTAAACCGGCTTCACGCGCCCCTTCCGATACCGCTTTGATGCGCCCGTGATATAAAAACCCGCTACGGTCGAAAACAACTTTTTTATATCCTTTTTCAATGGCGCGAATACCTATTGTCTTTCCCACTAGGTTTGCAACGGAAAGCTTCTTTTTTACATCAGTTTGACCCTTGATCGCTTTTTCAGTGCTTGAGGCGGAAACCAGCGTATGTCCCTTTGTATCATCGATTAATTGAGCATAAATATGTTTTGCGCTTTTAAAGACGCATAACCTGAGACGCTCATTAGTGCCGGTCAGTTTTTTCCTAATTCTTTTTTTTCTTTTTAATCTCGCCTGATATTTTATATCTACTGATCCCATATTCATATTTCCGTTATTTAGTACCTGTTTTTCCTGCTTTCTTGCGAATTTTTTCCTCAGCGTATTTTATCCCCTTTCCCTTGTAGGACTCAGGGGGTTTTAATCTTCTTATTGATGCGGCAGCCAATCCCAGCTCTTGTTTGTTGATGCTTGAAAGCTTTATAACAGTGTTTTTCTCAACGCTTGCAGTAATACCATCGGGAAGATCAAAAATTACCGGGTGTGAAAATCCAAGATTAAATACTATGGTATTTCCTTTGAGTTCGGCGCGGTATCCTATTCCGTTTATCTCAAGAATGCGCTCAAATCCTTTATTAACTCCGGTTATCATATTGCTGACAATACTTCTTGTCATGCCGTGCAAAGCCTTTCCGAATTTGTTATCTGAATTTACTGAAACAGTAATAAAGCCACCTTCAATATTTAAATCAATATCCGGATGGATCGTCTGTGTAAGAGAACCCTTTTCTCCTTCAACAATTATTATTTTATTCTTATATGATATCTTGATTTTATCAGGAACCTGAATCGGTTTTTTCCCTACGCGAGACATCTGTAACTCCTATAACTTTACCGAATCTTATATTACCAAATTTTGCAGAGGACTTCGCCTCCCAAATTTTCCTTAGCTGCTCTTTTATCGGTCATAATACCTTTTGAAGTGGACAAAACAGCAACACCCATACCGCCAAGAAACGGTTTTATTTTATTATTTTTTATATATGTCCTGCGGCCCGGCCTGCTGACCGTTTCAATCCCGTAAATTGCACTGCTCTGGTTTTGACCGTACTTAAGATAAATTCTCAAAATTATCATCTTTAATAAATTTGTAATTCTTTATGAAGCCCTCATTTTTGAAAACCTTGGCCAACTCGATTTTCAGCTTCGAGGCGGGTATATCAACGCTGTTTAATTTTGCCTTCCCGGAATTTCTAATCCGGGTCAACATATCCGCAATTGGATCGCTTATTGCCATTCTTCTCTCCGATCTTTATAACCATATTTACTGAAAACAAATCCGGAATAAATAATCTTTTACCAACTGGATTTGATAACTCCTGGGAGTTTGCCTGCTGATGCAAGGCCTCTAAAACAAATACGGCAAATTCCGAATTTTCTAATATATCCCCGCGGCCTGCCGCAAATCGGACATCTGTTGTATGCCCTTACACCAAACTTAGGTTTTTCTTTCGCTTTGTTTCTAAGCACCTGCTTCGCCAACTTATCCTCCTATCTTAGTTCTTAAACGGCATCCCAAGAAGTTTTAACAGCTCTTTTCCTTCTTCATCAGTAGATGCAGAAGTCACAACACAGATATTCAGCCCTTTAATTTTTTCTATCTTATCATAGTCGATTTCGGGAAAAATTATATGTTCTTTTATGCCCAGAGTATAGTTGCCATAACCGTCAAAAGCCTTGCCGGATACCCCCCTGAAATCTCTTACACGCGGAAGCGTGACATTTACAAGTTTATCAAAAAAATCGTACATACGATCTTTTCTGAGTGTGACCATACAGCCAATAGGCATGCCTACTCTTAATTTGAAAGCAGCTATGGATTTTTTCGCTCTGGTAATAACCGGTTTCTGGCCTGCTATAATTTTGAGCTCATCAACTGCCGAATCAAGCAACTTAATATTATGAATTGCTTCTCCAAGACCGATATTAATTACTATTTTCTCAAGTCTGGGAACCTGCATTCTGTTCTTATACTGAAAGGCTTCAATCAGTTTAGGAACAACCTCTTTGTTATAATAAAGTTTCAGCCGTGCCATATATTCCTTCCTAAAACAAATCTTCTGCCCTATTTATCTATTATTTCATTGCACTTACGGCAAACGCGAACTTTTTTTTCATTTTCAAGATTCTGCATCTTAATACGAACAGGCTTAATGCACTTGTTGCACATCAATACAATGTTTGACACATGAATCGGAGCTTCAGCGGAAACAATCCCCCCCTGCCTGTTCTTTGCAGAGGGTCTGGTATGCCGTTTTATCATATTAACGTTTTCCACCAGAATTCGGTTGTCTTTTCTTATTACTTTGACCACCTTGCCTATTTTGCCCTTATCCTTGCCGGCAATTACCTTGACTTTATCATCCTTTTTAATACTTATCATAAACCACTTCTCCACAGGCGGGATTATACTATACTATAATACTTCCGGAGCCAATGAAATGATTTTCATAAATCTTTTTGCTCTGAGTTCTCTTGCAACAGGCCCAAAAATTCGCGTTCCAATCGGTTCCTTATTGGCTGTAATCAATACAGCCGAATTGTCATCAAATCTTATAAAAGATCCATCAGGCCTTTTTATTTCTTTTTTGGTGCGCACAACAACTGCTTTAAGCACCTCGCCCTTTTTTACCTTGGAGTTAGGTATGGCTTCTTTTACGGATACAACAATAATATCGCCGATACTTGCATAGCGCCTTTTGGAACCCCCAAGTACTTTAATGCAATAAACTACTTTTGCACCGGAGTTATCGGCTACCGTCAACCTCGTTTCTGCCTGAATCATTTTAATTTCCTTCTAAAATCAAACAGCTTTTTCAACTATCTCGCTGATACGCCATCTTTTTGTCTTGCTTAAAGGCCTGGATTCGGTAATCAAGACCTTATCTCCCGGTTTGCAAGAATTATTTTCATCATGAGCGGCAAACTTAGCCCGTCTTCTGATATATTTATGGTAAAATTTATGTTTGACCAGTCTTTCGACCTGTACAACAACAGTTTTATCCATCTTGTCGCTGACAACAGTTCCAACCATTTGTCTTTTTATTCCTCTTTTATTCATGGCAGCAATTATTCTTTATCTTTTGTTTTAAGTTCAAATTCCCGAATAATAGTCTTTATTCTTGCAATCTCGCGCTTATTAAATTTCAACTTGCCTGAGCTTTCAAGCTGACCGATTCCATGTTGGAGGCGCAAATTGAACAGACCTTCTTGCAACTCATTTAGTTTGCCTAAACGTTCTTCCTGGTTAAGATCTCTTATTTCACTGGCTTTCATCTTATATATTGCTCCTGTCTATAAACCTTGTTTTTACTGAAAGCTTGTGTGAAGCAAGCCTTAACGCCTCTTTGGCAAGATCTCTTGTAACGCCTTCCATTTCATATAGAATTTTTCCGGGACGAACTATTGCAACCCAGCCTTCAGGAGCGCCTTTCCCTTTTCCCATTCTAACTTCAGCAGGCTTTTTTGTAATTGGTTTATCCGGAAATATTCTTATCCACATCTTACCGCCTCTTTTTACATGCCTTGTCATGGCAATACG
>DYJH01000143.1 GCA_020723255.1 Desulfonema limicola
TACTTTGAGTGCGTACTCCGGGCACAGCAAATTGCAAAAACCACAACCGACACAGATTTTCTCGTCAATAATGATCGTCATTTGCCCCTCCACGAATCAGGCCCCCGCAAAGCCGGGGCCTCGCCTTATGCCTCATACTGAGTTGCTGTCAAACGCTAACTGTGTTGGCTTCGTCTCAGCTCCTCAGCGTACTGCACTGTACGCCTGCGTCGCCTCCTCCTTGCCGCCTTGTTATCATTTTGACGGCAACTCAGTATCAAAACCTTAACACGCCGCTGCCGGCAGCGGTATTGCGCACCAACCGTGCTCGACATAGGTACGCATGTCCTTGAGCGGGATCTTGCGGCCATCGGGGAATGAAAACTGTCCATCGCTATGGGAATGCAGCCCATAGTGAATAGTGGCGCCGGATTCGCTCACATAGCTGTAGAACGTACGGGACGCAGCCTCGATATCCAGGTCGATGACGCCGTTGGCCGATTGCATGTTGAAGCGCCACTTGACGGGAACCTGCATCCTTGTCTGGGGATCGATCCACCACTCCTTTGCGTCCATCTTGATATTGCTTTTGCCGTTTTCGGCGAACACGACTTCCTTGCCGTCCACGGTCACATGACTAAAGGTTTTCCCCACTGAAGGATAGGAATAAATGAAGATGCGGACAGTTTCGCTTGCCCACCACACCCAATAGTAGGTTTCCCCCCTGAGAATCTTGGCCAGGTCCCATGCCGGCTGGGTGAATCTTTCCTGGAAGGATTTTTCCTTTCTCAGCGTGTAGGTCTTGCCTTGCGCCTTGATGGTGCCCTCGGCGCACAGCGGCGCCTCGTAACCCGCGATGCCCTTTACGGCAAGCTCGGCATATCTGCCCTTGTGGTAGGCGACATCGCCGAGACCGCTCAAGTGCAGGTCGAATTCGATGCCCATGTGCTCGCCCTTGATCTCCCAGAAGGGGGGATGACAGACGAACTGATAATTGCCGAGCGACCAAATGACTTCTTTTTCCGTCTTGACGACTTTGCCGCTGGTCCATGCATCCGTTGCCCAGGTGCGATTGCCGATGAAGTCATTATTGTGCATTCCACCGGCATGTCCCCTGGGCGCGACCAGGAAAGTGGTTTGTCCCTTGAACACATCCTCGACCTGCCATGTGCCGTTCTTGCCGCCGCCGACGCGGAAAATGCAAGTGACCAGGGAAACCTCCTCCCCTTCCTCGGACTCCCCCATCACCAGGAAGCCGAAGCTTTCCATGTAGGAAAGCCCCTTGGGCAGGCTTTCCTTGTAACTGAGTTGGTCCGCCAGCGTGGCATTCGATCTGGCTTCATTTTCTATTGTCATATTCATGCCTCCTTTTGACGTTGATGGTTCGGAACGCCCGGCTATTCCCCCCAGCAAAATAAGTTTTTGCACACCGGTCTATCACTTACGCGGCCCATGAAGCGGCTATTAAATGGGCGATACTTGCCGTCGGTTAACTCTGGGTTTTTCTTGCCGTCGTCCCTACGGAGGGCTTTCCCGACAGAAGGTTCCCAAGATCTGGAAACCCAGTTTTCCTCTGGCACGGGAGTTCCGGCCGGCAAGGTGGTTACCCACGCCTGCTGTGTTAGCGGCACTCCGGGGCCAGGGCACAGACGGTCAGTACCAGTACCGCATAAGCCGTCTGTGAGGTACGGACGCGACACAACGTCTTGCGGCCACTCACCCGGATTTGAACCCATGGTGAGGGCAACCGGGATGTTGTAGCAGGTGAGGAAGATCGTCTGGCACACGCCGATGAGGGCCAGACACCGCAATACCTGCTTTTTCAGATCGCTGATGACCATCGTGTTGATCCCGCGCTCGACTATCGTCTCCCCCTTGTCGTTCTTGAAATAGCGCAGCGCCAGGACCGGGATGTTCAGACATGCAATCCAGATCGTCTCGATAAACGGGAACTTTTCGTAGGTGTCGGGAAAGAACGAGATTTTCCCTCCGGGCATCGCGTATAAGCCCAGGGTTTGGAACGTTCCCTCGATCACGAGGTCATAGAGCATCATGAATGGAAAAATGAATAATATCAGCTTGACCGGTCCCCAGTTCCATCGTTTCCGGGCAAAGTTCATCAGGCCGCTGCCTATAAAACAGAAGGTGAAGAGGCCGAGCGGGTACTCGGTAATATGAAACAGGTACGCATACGGCACTACCGCACCGGGCCTGCCGAACGCCAGCCAGCCTGGGATTTCGTTGTAGAACGACCCCATGTTCAACATGTATGAGTTGACCGTGTACCAGATGCCTAAGTAGTTCGAGCCTGCGTCCTGCAGCGAAAAGAACACGAACGCGATGAGCAGCAGGCCATCAAGCGGAACGTTGCGCGTTTTTTTGTACGGCCTGTAAATGAGGAAGTAACCCCCGAGTGCGAGAAGCGGTAAACTAAGGATTTGCCAGGTGTCCATGATGGCTTTCGACCAGCCGGCCGGTTCGACCGGTCCGACCGGAACGGGAACAAAGTACGGCCCGGTCACCCAGCGGATCAGCACATAGGCCCAGAACAGCAGCCAGGCGCCCCCGATCCATGCCCACCACACGACCGCCGGCCTCGCCTTGGGAATATTCGGCACGTCATATTTTTCTGCTTTTTCTGCCATAATATACTCCTTTCTCTAAGTTAAAGTTTGATGAATTCATAAAAAGCATTTTTATGCCGTAACCGGCATGCTATTATGAAACGAAGTCAAAATCGATTTCTGTCATGCCCGATTTTTTTGCCGGGAATCCAGTAAAATAAATATATTCTGGATACCTGCTTTCGCAGGTATGACGGTTTGGGGACTTTTTACGATTTCATCAAGATTAGATAACCCTATTTATTATCGATTAAAAAACCTATCTGAAAAACATAATTATTGAAGCAATGACCGCTTTCTGACTTAACAAATCCGGAAGTTAACTTCTTAGGGGCAGGTTTGGAACCCATCCCTAAGAAGTTTTAAAATCCATCCTATTTAGACAACTGTATAAAATTATCTACGGTAAAAAAGTCGGGGGCCAGTTTTGAAGCAGGCAAATATAATCTGGATCCAGAAAACGGTGTCGTGCCGGAAACTGATGCATGACCAATTACTTCGTCAATATTCCACGAAACATCATATTGAGCACCAATATTGTTTTTCCCGCCTGGAGATTCACTGAAGTGACGAGAAATAGCTTTCCATGTCCGGAATTTACCGGATCTATCATATACTTCCTTATACCAAATTCCATAGGTTTCCTGATCAACATAACCTACATGCAATCCCCAGCTATAATACGGATCTTTAGGCATTTGTTCTACAACCCAGACCTTTCTGGGAACATAAGTAACAGTGCCCGGCGCCGGCGCCCATGCATCACCCTTCCATCCCGGGATTTCATAGTTTAGTTTAACGTGGTCGCTATATGGATATTTAATCGTAATGCTTCCATCCGGCATATCTTCTACCGGAAGCATATTCGGGCTGGTAAAAGGAACAAGAATTGTTTTCTCTCCCACACACTTCCATTTCATCGAAGAGTTTTTCCCGGCCCACCCATTGTTCAGATCCATCCATCCATCAGATCCCATATATGGATCCGAGCGTGATGTGGAACTTGTCTGCCGAACTCTTCGAATAGCAGGCACATATGCATAATTAAGGTCTGGTCTGTCGTCCATATAAATAGTGGCCAAGGTATTTGTGTCTTTGAGACTCATAGGTTCTCTAATATTCGTAAGTTCATAAAAAAGAACGTTATGAGGATTTCTTACTTCCTGACCTGGTGGCCGGCCATACATAAATACGTTGTACCAAAGAGAAAACGCATTTCGTTCTTCACCACTCTTATTTACCCACACATAACTATATCTCTGTATGGTACCCATCATACGGTTTTGCGCTAACATGAAGTTCCACATAATTTTATCCCCCACCACAGGATCTTTAGGATCAATTTTGGGGAAAGGAATACCATAGAAATTACGCGTTACAATTTTGTTGGAATTTGTTTCTATTAAATTGCCATTCGGACTTATGCCGAATTGCCCTTCATTCTTTAAGCTTGCCTCAAGAAAGCTCTTGGGAAGTTTGTAGTCAAAGTTTATTTTCCCCGGTGTAATAACCCAGCCTCCCCTTTCAACCACCCGGTACATAGCCGGAATGAGTAAGTCTTTGTATTGAGCGCAGTTAGTTTTGTCTATCAACTTGGGCAAATCTGCAGCCTGCAAAGTACCGCCGATACTCAAAAGAATAACAAGCAGTGAAAGTAACGTTAATCCTGTCCGGTTAAAAAATCGCATCAATCTTTTTTTCACTTTTTCCTCCTTTGCTTTTTCGCAAATTCAAAAAACTTTTGTTATTTCAAATATTGCCTGACAATGTTTATGATATCTGTTTAAACGACTTTCCGGCAATTAAATAACGGTTTACCATTCATATCCCAGTTTTAAAGTTACCTCACTAGTTTCTATACCATCAGCAAAGCCATAGCATGCATCCTTGTCTCCGAGAAAGGCCTGCATTTTCAAATCGGTATAAAGATTGGGGGCAATATACCACTTGATTGAAGGTTTAAGCATATACGTACTGCCTTCGCCATGTTTTCCGGGATTAAATCCAACTACAAGCATTGGATTGAGTTTGGAAGCCCACCAATAAGTCATCATCTGAAGCAAGAACACATCTTGTTCTCTCATATTCCTGCGGTCGTATCTAAGTGTTTTGCCCGGGGATGTTACCAGTGCGGTGCCGTCATAATGAGGAACGTAATGCGGTTTGCCTAAATAGCTTTCCCATTCATTAATAGTTTTATGTATCCATTCTGCTGAAACTTTTGTCAGATCTTTAGATAGCCACCTTAAGCGCAGATCCTTGTCAATCGCAAGCATGGTTTTTGTAAGCGGCTTGTATGCAAAAGTTTCTATTTCCGCCAGATTGCCAAGCGCATCGTAATTTCGTTTATAATCTGAACGTGGTCGGCCTATAGGATAAGCTGTATAATGGGAAATTTCGCCTCTGACTATAGCTTCCACACCAAAGGCTAACAATTGATAGCTGAAATAACCTCCGTAAACATGCTGTTTATTGTAATTCATCTCAGCTAATGTTGGGAATGCCCCAGCAAAATTCTTCAACACTACGCTCGGTTCATTGACCACATCTCTAAAATAAACAAAAGAAAAATTGAGTCTTTCTCCGATTTGTGAAGACACCTTGGCTCCGTATTCGTTTTCATTGGTTGGTACATTATACCGGAATCGTGAAATCCCCCTGTTATCAGCAAACGACAATATGCTTGTATATGGAGCTTCCAATTGACCATCAGATGTATAATTTGTGTCTGTGTCAAGAGGCCCCAACTGAGTGGGTCTGATGTCAGGAATCCACAATAAATCAAAACTAAGGCTAAGATTAGTCATACGGGGTATGCTATAATTAATCCTGCCCATCCAAAGGGGAGTTTTAACATCATCAGGATTTTGAAAAAACAAATTGAAAGAATTATCCGGCGGATTGATAACATCATTAAGTGTTTCCAGCAGACCTTCACCCCAGGAAACGATTTGTCTTCCCGGTCTGAAGAAACCTCTTCCAAGAGTGCCTTTAAATGTAAAATCAATAAAAGCTTCCCTTAAATCATTTTCAAACCTGATATCTTTCAGGCCATAATCGAATCTGGAAGCGCCCAAATTCTCTTTGATATTATATCTATGCGCTGCAAGGTCAAAAATCGAATCATAGGCGCCCCTATAGGTCAAATGGACTTTTTCCACAGAAAAAGGTCCCCATGATATATCGGGCTTAATGTCAACATCGAACTTTAAGGTGTTTCTCTGCTGAACTCCATAAGCTTCATCAAAAAAACCGTACTGGAGTCCATTTGCATCACGTAAAACAAAACTGGATTCAAAAAAACCATGAAACTCTGTGGACATTTCAGCCACAGCATTTGAAGAAAAAATTCCCAACATTGCCAGTATGGCAAGCACAAAATAGCCTACCCCCCCCCATTTCCTCTTTCTCATATCTTTCCTCCTTAAATTTGTGTTTTATTAAAAAAGATACAATTTCCCCCTACTTTGTTTGTCTCACCTCCTTATCGCAAAGATCGTGATATAATTAGTTGACATTCTCTTTGGTGCGTTGTAGCTTCGACAATACCAAATGTCAAGACATTTTAGCAGTTCCTCGGTCATGTGGCCCGTAAATGTTTTTATTTTGGGCCAGATGCTCTTAGGAAAACCTCAACTTGTTAATGTTGGGTCATTTTCATCGATTCTTGACAAACATACAGTATCCACTTATAAAGTTGAAAGGGTGAGTTTAGAAACAATGTTTTCGCATATACAGGTAGTCTTATAATGGTCGAAAAGGAAAAAACGTCAAGATACCAGGTCGATGAGCTTGATCTGATGCTGATAAAGGAACTTGAATCCAATTCCAGACAAAGCAATCGCCAGATCGCCAAGAAGCTGGGTGTAACTTCAACAACTGTTCAGATGAGGCTTCAAAGGATTCTTAATGAAAGAGTGGTCAAAATTACCGCTGTGCTGAATCCGGTAGCGATGAAATTCCAGACAAGGGCATTTTTTGGGTTGAATATCCGTCATCCCGGCAGTTCCGATGCTGCGGTCGCATGTTTGAAACCGTTAGCCTGTGTTCAGACTATCAATATCACCAGGGGTCGCTTTGACATGACGTTATTTGCGGTGTTCCATGATATCGAAGAAATGCTTGGTTTTGTTGACGGCGGATTGAGCAAGGTTCCGGGCCTTGTGAGTGTTGAAGAGATGATGATCTTGAAGGTGGTGAAAAGAACATGGGCGCATTATGATGGCAGCGCTGGCTTGGCTGGGCTGTCAGGATATCGTGACCTTGACGAATCGGAGACCAGATTGATAGATGCGCTGAAGTTGAATCCCAGAGAGACTATTATGAATTTGAGCAGAAAACTTGGATTGAGCAGAAAGGTTATAAGCCGAAAACTTACCGGACTTGTCAAAGATAACATCATCGCTTTCACCGTTCTAGTCATACCTGATAGATTTGCTGTGCAGGCACAAGTATTCTTGAAGGTTTCCCCCGGAGAAATCAACAATGTGGCTGCAGCGCTGGCTGCAAACGAGAGAATTGCGCATGTGCTCATCATTAGCGGTCAATTCAAGGTGTTCTTTGTTGCCGTTTTTCGCAACCTGGAAGAATGCGCTTTTTTCATCGATGAAGAGACGAGCAAGATTCCAGGCATCAATAGCCTACAGACGGCTGTCTCTGTAGCAGTGCTAAAGCAGTCAGTGTTGCTTGGATAGTAACAAACTTGCTCCGGGTCATTTGGCATGCATGTTTTTCTCTCACCATGCCTCTCTGTTTAAATCCGCACGAAACTCCGATTTTGGCCCGTGGCAAGCCCTCTGGGCTACAGGTTTTGGGGAAATTCCCCTACCCTTCCAATGATGCTCGATGGCTAAAACAAATAGTTAAATTGTCCTTCCATGGTTATTTAATCCTCCTTTGTCGCCTTGTTTAAATAATGGGAATTCTGCATACTTGATAACAGTGAATCCGTGTACCTTAACAATTTTCTCAGCTATAACTATTAAGCCCTTTTTTATTTTAGCTATTTTCCCGATGCCTCTTTTGGCGCTTTCAATGCTGGAGCCTTTTCGGAAGCCAATAGTTCCGGCAGCTTCAATCTGTGCTTGGAATCTATCGCGACGATGGCTATCATCGGGTACATAATCAGTATAGCGAACGCGAATGACAGAATGTGCAACGCCCACATGCCCCACATAGGCATCGGTATCTGACCGGTGGGACCAAACTTCATGTTCAGCGCACAGACGATCGGAACATCAATAAAGCCCCAAGAGAAGGCCATCCCAATGGCAGGCATAAAGGAAAGTATCCACCGTTTCCAACCCCTGGTATAGGGCTCAAAAAAGTAAATCAAAACACCTCCCATCACCCAAGCGGTGGAGTTTATCCAGCAGTTCCACAAGGGGAAGCCACCAACTTTAAGCAGTTGAGGATCTTGATACACATACAACCCCTGGCTATTAGCCGGAATCTCCATGGCGCAGTCGGCTATACAAATTACTAAGAACAGAATCCACATGCCCTTTGTAGACAATCCCTTTATCATCCAACGATAACCAATGTAACACGTTAGCGGAAACACGCAGAGGTAGCCTGTAAGTTCAAACAGCGGAACAGGCATGCCGTAAGCATAGTACACAGGAAACGCCCCATTGGCTGACTGGGTGACGTGAACAAGGACTTCAAGATTTGCCTCGTTAAAAAATGCAAAAAAACCGGCACCTATCGTGCCCAAAAGCACCGAGTCTTTAAATTTAATATATCTATAGAAACAGTAGGATAGAAGGACCGCGCACAAGGTGAGGGTCCATCCAAGCATCCAAGCTTGTATGCCTGGGGGAGCAATTTGATGTACCTGCAAAGGAAACAGATTCCCGTAATCACCGCAACCACTCGGATTCATATTTTTCACCTTTCTGATAAAAATTGCTTTTAATACGTATTTTGATAATAATTTGATGCTTCTTTGACGCTGTTTTCACCTGCTATTCGGCCGGAAGGAAAAGCCTGATGAAGTTCTCCTGCATATGGCATAGTCCGTCCGGCTGCGTACAATCCGGGAATAACATTCCACTTTTTTGGAACTGCTACCGGAGGAATCGGTTTAGCCCAGGGAAGAAAGGATGCTTTTTTTTGTGATCTGCCTGACGCATTCATAGCTTTTTTTGTAGTTTTCTTGGTAGACATCTATACTTCCTCCTCTTTTGCCGAATGCGAATATAATATCTTAATCTGCTTGGCTATCAGCTTATTACTTTACTAAAATCTATGCCAAGATCTTCCATGACTATCTGTATAGCAGCTCTTGCACCGCCAAATACGCCAGGTCCAGGATGAGTACTTGCTCCGATCATATATAATTTATCAACCGGCGTGCGGTATTGATGCCAGCCGGAAAAAGGACGGTTCCCGGACATCTGCATGTTGTATGTGCCAATCTGGCATATATCGCCTTTTAGCATTGTGGCATTATGTCTTTCATAAAATAAAGGAGAATGAACGGCTCTGCCCAGAATATTATCACTGCCCATGTTGGTTGCAAGATCCTGCACACGGCCTAAAATATCATCTGCTATATCTTTTTCTACTTCATCCCATTTTTGGGGCCCGCCATCTCTTAAAGCATAAGGTGCAAATGAATAAAGATACATCGTATGCATACCTTCAGGGGCTCTTGTCGGGTCTAGTTGTGTTGCAACAAATGATGAAAAAACATCGTTTCTTGGAATCCCGTTATCAATGCATTGAAAAGCATGCTGAAATTCATATGGGTCCGAATTGTGATATGTCAACCAGTGTGATTTAAACCCATTCTTCCATATCGGTGCTTCTTTTAATGCAAGATGTTGATTCAAAGCAGAAAATCCGGAATGTTTTAATGTCTTTACGCTTTGTATAAAATCTTCAGGCAGTTTACTTCCAGGTAACATACCGGGAAATACCTGCTTAATATTTAAAGTAGATAAAACCGCTTTTGATGCTTCAATCTCTTCACCGCCTTCAAGGATCACGCCCGTGGCCTTACCGCCGGAAATCTTAAATTCCTTTACAGGGCTTGAAAGCTTTATTGTGCCGCCAAACGATTCAAAGCACCTGGCCAGAGCTTCGCTTAACATACCTGAACCCCCAACCGGAAATCCACTGCCGTATTTATGCTGCAATGGTATGAATAGAAATAGATGAAGCCCGGTGCCTTTTGTAAACGGATTGATCATCTGTTCCGCCGAATAACGTGTCATTACAATCCGCATCTTATCGCTTTCAAACCAGTCTTCGGCAATATCCCATGCGCTTGACAACAGTGCCCTGATAAGTATCCGGCCCTCGGGACTTGAATCCATCATAGCCATTGTCTGTCCGAAGCTTGGAGTAGGGTTATACATTCCCATAAGCAGTATATCCAGCAGTTGAAACGACCAGTCATGAAATTTACGATAGGCTTCTGCATCGCGTGGTGAAAATTGTGCTATGCTCTCACAGGTTTTATCAAGATCCCGATATTGAGTAAAATACGAACCGTCATCAAAATTTACTCCTGTAAATGTATCCGGTGTAATATATTTCAGGCCAAACTTGGAAAACAATCCAAGTTCATCATTCTTAAATACCGGATTAGGATAAATCAGACCATGCCAGACAGAACAGACATCATGCTTGAATCCCGGTACTGTTATTTCATCAGTAAATACACCGCCGCCTACTTTGTTTCTGCTTTCTATCACACACACCTTAACTCCGGCTTTTGCAAGATATGCTCCAGCCATTAAACCGTTATGCCCTGCACCCACCACCACCACATCATATTTCTCCACCATTTTTTGAAAATCCTTTTCATTTTTTTTGCGCTTGTTGTTTATAAAAAACTTTTACAAGTTCTAATTTAAAAGATACTCTCATAATACCTTTCTTAAGCAATAACTCCGGTGGATCGGTTCATATCCCTGCAATTAGATTCCCAGAGCTTGCATCACTATTCCTGAA
>DYJH01000144.1 GCA_020723255.1 Desulfonema limicola
TGAATCTGTCTGTTATTTGAAATTAGTATAGATTTTATTATAATACCATCATCTGTTGCCGTTCGGTATTTAAATAGCACATCGAACGGATAATCAATCATTTCAGCCGATGAGTAAGCAAATCTTCTTTCGCAAAGAGAATAAAATAAAGGTTGGCCTGCGTTTAACGCAACACATACCTGCATTGGTATCCCGGCAGATTCGGAAAGATCATGCAGGTTCTCAATACTGGCCCGGCAGCGATCTTTTTCCCAATTCTGCAGTTCCCGAAAACTGATGCCGATAAGTTCGGAAAATTTCTCCTGGCTCAATTTGCGCCATTCCCGATAATCTTTAATCAGTTGCCCAAGAGATTTGTAAAACTTGATATCATTCGGCGAAATTTGATTTCGTAGAAACATAACCATAGATGATTTATTTATATACCATAAAAAATGAATAACTTATTCAACTTAATAAGATATACCTTAAATTTTTTATAGTTGTCAATCAAATATGCAATTAACTATTTATCTGCCGGCGTTAAACAGCCCTTTTGTTGTTTCATGTATTGTCTGACAGGGCTTAATATTTGATGCAATCCTCAAAAGGGCTGTTTAACGCCGGCAGAAAGCTAATTATAACAACAATAAACATAAGGTAAAAGGAGAAAGCTTGAAATGAAGAAAATTAATATTTTAAGGTGTTTGACCCTTTCGCTGTCGTCATTGCTTATTCCGCTTTTAACTATTAGCCCAGGGCAAGCCATTGATTTGCCTCAGGTGATTGACAAGACTAACTGTAGTCAATATAAAGACCGGCTCATTCCGGCTTTATATAGGGCGGTTGAACGTGGCGACTTCACTGTTCCTACAGGTAAGCTGGAGGTTCCCTACAGACACTGGGATCGCTTTGTTGAAGCCGGCAAAAAAAACGCCGGAAAATTTGATGTAGACAAAGAAGGAAATTTAATCGAAAAAACCACAGGAAAGTATCCCAAATACAATATTTATGGTTATCCTTTTCCAAATGTTGATCCCAAAGATCCCAAAGCAGCAGAAAAAATTATGTGGAACTTCAATTTTCAGAGATATCGTTTAATGGGTCTAAATAATGTGACACGAGGCACTTGGCTACCCAAAGCTGGGGGGGTAGAACGTTATATTGTTTCGCCCCAATACACTCTTTATCTCCAAGGCAGACCGCCTGGGCAGGAAATAAAAAATCCTGAAAACATTTTAGCTTTTGACATTAAATCTCCACAGGAACCAATGAGCGTTAAAGGAGTCGCTACGATGGATCGGGATTACTTCGATAATAGAGAAATTACCTGTTATGCCTATGTTCCAGCCATTCGCAGAGTTCGGCAAACAGGCGGAGCGACAAAATCAGACCCTTATATGGGATCTGATGGCTGGCTGGATTTAGATTATATGTGGTCTGGAAAAAACAGTTCCATGAGATGGAAACTGGTAGGAGAAAAAACAATCCTTGTTCCTTTTACAAGCACCGCTAAACAGATAATTGATGAAGCTCCCGATGGATCGATGCGCAGAATAGTTCCTTCATACAAGTTTGGCTATAATACACCAGGCTGGAAGGGCGTCCCGTGGGCGCCAACGAACATGACGTATGTCCTCAGATCAGTCTGGGTCATAGAGCAAATTCCCAAGGATCCTTATTATAACTGGGGATTGCATGTAAATTATGTAGATAAGGAAACCAGTGTTATCTGGTTAAAAGAAGTGTATGAAAAATCAGGAGATTTCAGACATTGGGACTTAATGTGTTTTCACTATGGTGAAGGCCCAAGCGGAAAAAATAATGTTGGAGACTATGATGTTATAATTGAGATCGACGAAAAGATACCTCATGCATCAATATGGGGAAAAGTTAATGATCCAACTTTAGGATATTTTTATCTCCCTGAGTCTAAAATCAGCATAGATTTTTTCAGCATGAGTCATTTCTTGCAACTGTCCAAATAGCAAAGGACCCGCTATAGAGTCATAGATAATAAATGATGTGGTCAAGTAAACGATAAATACAGTTTAGCACTAAATTGCACTTTAACAAGGGAGGAAAAAATGAAAAAACATATACTAGATCAAACAGAGAATGATGAATGCACGAACCATGGGTCTATGGAAACAGAATCACCTAAGGGTTTGTCCAGGAGAGGCTTCCTGAAGAGTGCTTTGACAGTAGCAGGAGCCGGAGGCGCCGGCATTATTGGTTCAACAGCAATGTCTGGATTTGGGGTAAAAACAGCGGAAGCAGCAGCAAAAAAAATTGCGCGTGCCAAAGGAAGTAAGGCTGAAAAACGCCCGAACGCCGAACCGCTTCCAAAATTGGCAATTCCTGCAAAATGGGATTATGAGACAGACATTGTCGTTGCCGGTGGAGGGGGAGCAGGTTTGGCTGCCGCTGTTTCTGCTGCAGAGCATGGTGCGAAGGTCATCGTGCTGGAAAAGAACGCATTCTGCGGCGGTGATACCTCAATCGCCATGGTTGCGGAGGGAGCTATCGGGAGCAGATTTCAGAACAAGTTTGGAATCAATGCGCCACCGATTGGAGCCCGGGTCCTGGCCGAGGGTTCTATGAATCCGGATGGTGTTAATAATGTTGCATCCCCTCCTAATGCAACATCCGGGCGAAATGCTGCTTTTGTACGCCAGATCATGGAAGAGCAGAAAGACACGATGGATTGGCTTGAAGATATGGGCGTGGTTTATTCGCCCGAGCCGGTGGGCGGTCTTCCCGCTCCCGGCCTCTGTCATGTCCCCATTGACCCGGAACACCCCGAAGAAGGTTGGTATCGCTGGGACCCGCACAATGGCCGAGGCTTCACAGAAGCGTTGGAAAGAAAAGCAAAAGCTATAGGCGTTAAGATTCTTAAAGAACATCCCGCAACAGGACTTGTAACATTGGGCGAACGTGTGATCGGTATTGCATCACGTAACATTGACGGCAAAATGGTGTATGCAAAAGCAAAGGCAGTTATTCTTGCCACAGGAGGCTTTGGCGCTAATACCGACATGCTTAAAGCTTATTGTTCCCCCAGACGGGCTGAGGCAGCCAGGTATTGGGGTATGCCAGGTGCGACAGGCGATGGAATCAGGATGGCACAGGCGCTGAGCGCTGATGTGCGTGCAATGGATGAAGTCGAGATCTGGGATGGCGGGACACTGCGTGAACACGGTCCGTACACGGTCTATAGTGCGCCAAATCAATTGGCCCGCCAGAAGTCTCTAATCGTCAACAAGAAGGCTCAGAGGTTCTACTGCGAAAGCCTTTATAGAGGTTATATTTACAGCTATCAGGCAGCGCAGACAATTGCTCAGCCGGACATGGAGTCTTTCACGCTTTTCGATGCAAATATAATAAGCAAGGAAGATATTATCAAGAAGTTCCATCCGCTCTTCTGTGAATATCCTTGCCCGTGGTTCGAGAAGCAATTTGAACAATACGTAGCCAAGGGTGTTATCAAAAAGGCCGGCACCATCCCTGAATTGGCAAAGAAATTAGGTCTGGATCCTGATGCTCTTGTTAAGACTGTCGATCGCTACAACAAGCTCTGTGACGCAGGTTGCGACTCCGACTTTTTCAAGGAGCCGATTTATATGCATCCTATACGCACAGCTCCTTTTTATGGGGTGGGGCAAAAGGGCGGAAGCTGCTTCAATACTCATGGTGGACTTGTTGTTGATGAAAAACTCCATGTCCTGGATAAAAAATGGGATCCGATCCCCGGCCTGTTTGTGGCAGGGGAGAATGCCGCCGGAGGCGGGAGCCTCGCATTTGTGTTGCCCGGTGGTCGTTTAGCCGGAAAATTTGCGGCCAAAGAGGTGCTGGGATAGGCGGCATAGTCGGCAATAGCGAGTCAGCATCTAATCCTGAACGCGGTTTTAAATAGTGAACTAAGAACAAACACTAAGGAGAAAACTCTGATGAAGAAATCAATAAAATTTCCTGTGATAATGAAAGTGTTGTTGACATTGTTTTTAATTATGAATCTGTCTATGCCTGCGGCATTTGGCGCGGATACGATGCCGAAGATGAACAAACATAAAGGCAAAGATATTGCCTGTGAATCCTGCCATGACAAGGGCTCGCCATATGCAAGGACGGGCGATAGCACCTGCATGGGATGCCATGGCGCTTATGCTGAACTTGCCAAGAAGACAGCAAAGCTTGATGACGTCAAGGCAGGTATCGAAAATCCGCACAAATCGCATATAGGTGAAGCCCGCTGCACGTTGTGCCACAAGAATCATGCTCAATCGGTTCTCTATTGCAACGAATGCCATTCGCCGAAATTTGATATGAAAGCGCCGTAATTCTTTTTGGATGGTTTTCTATTCCATAAATATTATAAACATGCAAAATATATTTCGCGCTTGAGAAATCTGATAGGGAGGAAAACATGAACAGTAAGGAATCATCTTTTTTTGTTATAACCGGTGCGGCAAGCGGAATGGGAGCTGCTACAGCTAGTCGTTTGGGAAGGCGAGGAAAGATTTTATTGGTTGATATTAATGGGGAAGGGCTCGATCTGATGACTGATGAGCTTCGATCTGATGGTATTCAGGCAGAGAAGCATATCTGTGACCTCAAGGATGAGCAGTCCGTCTGCAAACTGGCGGAGGCAGCAAAATCGATGGGACAAGTTTGTGGGTTAATAAACGCTGCCGGAATTTCTCCATCAATGACTGAGGACTGGAAACAGGTATTATCCGTTGACCTTGTTGGGACTGCGCTTATTCTCAGGGAGTTCTTGCCTTTAATGGCGCCTGGAGCCGCAGCGGTATGCATCGCTTCGATTGCTTCTCGCATTTTAAAAAGCGATACTGAAGTTGAAGCTATCCTTGATAATCCGCTGGATCCAAATTTTTTTAAACGCATAGAACCTTTAGTTTCAATACCTCCTTCAATACCTCTTCCCTCAACCGAAGTTAATCCCAGGAGCGCCACGGCTTATTTTCTTGCCAAACTTGGTGTTGTGCGACTGTGCGAGAGGCTTGCCCCCGCATGGGCAAAACGCGGTGTCCGTATTGTCTCTATATCTCCGGGTTGGATAGATACACCCATGGGTCGGCTGGAATTTGAGCGTCTGACATACACACGGGAGTCGGTTGAAAAAACCCCGATACGCCGTTTAGGCAGGCCGGAAGAGGTTGCTGCCACAGTCGATTTTTTGTGTAGCGAAGATGCGTCCTTTATAACCGGATGTGATTTACTAGTTGACGGTGGATTCACTGCTGCTATGGCTCACACAACAAATTATTAATTCTAACATTTTAAATCCAAAAGCTAAACACTTTGAAACGCTATAATTTAAAATTTTAGAAAACAAGGAGGAAAACATGAGCACTAAAAAGGAAATAAAGACTCTTTGTGGGGTATGCCTTTGGGCATGCGGTATTATAGTGACTCTTGAAGACGGAAAAATTATTAAAATCAAAGGTGACCCGGAGCACCCATGGAACAGGGGAAGGCTTTGCCCCAAGGCTGCAGGAATTATTGACCATTTTTACTCTCCCCAGCGTATAAAATATCCTATGAAAAAGGTTGCCGGAAGCTGGCAACGGATTTCATGGGAAGATGCTTTGGATACAGTGGCTTCTGAACTAAATAAAACTAAGGACACTTATGGTCCGGAAGCATGGGCAATGATAATTGGGATGTCGATAGTGGCGGAAGGATTTAATACAATGCATTTTCTGCAAAGATTTTGTGATGCATATGGAAGTCCTAATTTTATTACACCGGAGACATTTTGCTTCTTAAGCGGTATCACAGCTAACATGCTTACATTCGGAAAGTTTCCTTATGCCAATCCTATAAACAGCAACTGTATTGTATTATGGGGACATAATCCGTCCGCTTCCAATTATATGGTAGCTGAAGATATAATTAAAGCAAAAGAAAGAGGATCCAAGCTTGTTGTCATAGATCCCCGTAAAATTGCTCTTGCGAAACAGGCTGATATACATGCACAAATAAGACCGGGAACTGATTGTGCTTTGGCCCTTGCTCTGTTCAAAATAATTATTGAAGAAGAGCTTTATGATAAAGAATTTGTTAAAAATTGGACTGTGGGTTTTGATCAATTACAGGAACACGTAAAAAAATATAGTATAAAAGAGGCTTCAAGAATAACATGGATTCCGTCAAGTATTATTGAAAGCATCGCACATACCTATGCTTCAGTGAAACCGGCTTCTATTGTTCAGGGAACAAACTCTCTTGATCAGCACGCGACGGGATTCCAGAATAACAGGGCGCTTGCGATACTTGAAGCCGTGACGGGTAATTTCGATGCGGCAGGAGGGCATCTTCTCTCAGGGGCCTTTCCCGCTTTCCCCCCATTGAGACTTCCTGAACTGGTAAAAGGAGGAAATATCGGCAAAGATCAATATCCGCTTTTTGCGGGAGATTGGACAGGACAGGGCATGCTGCTCCCTGATATGATATTAACCGGCAAGCCGCATCCCATTAAGAGTTTAGCGATCCTGGCTTCTAATCCGGTTTTAACCTGGCCCAATTCCAATAAACTTAAAAAAGCCTTGCACCAACTTGATTTTCTGTCAGTGATGACAATAGAACCGAATGAAACATCGGAAATGGCCGATCTGGTTTTACCTGGCGCAACTTTTCTGGAAAGAACAGAGGTTTGGGATGGGACTCTTCTTATGGGTTCAAAGTGTTTTATGAGTCTGCGGAATAAAGTTACAGATTTTCATGAATGCCGATCACCAATTGATTTCTGGCTTAATTTGGCCAGGCATATGGGTTATGAAAAATATTTTCCGTGGAAAAATGAGGATGAAGTCTTAAGGTACATATTTAAGGGCGCAGGAATAGATATTGATGAATATCTTGGCAATATCAATTTTGTTCCCTTTGGGGAAGTAAAATATAAAAAGTATGAAACAGAAGGTTTTCAAACATCTTCAGGAAAAATTGAGCTTTATTCCGCGGTAATGCAAAGTCTTGGATTGGAGCCGCTGCCATCTTTTACAGAACCTCCGGAGTCACCCGTCAGAGATCCTGAAACGGCAAGGGATTACCCTGTAATACTGACAACCGGTTCAAGGATTCTTCAATATATTCACTCATCCTATCGTATAGTATCAAAAGCAGGAAAAAAGCCTCCGGAACCTTACGCAGAAATTCATCCCGGTACCGCCGGATATTATGGCATTGGTGATGGAGATATGATTAATGTTGAAACGAAGAGGGGTGCTATACAAATCAAGGCAAGGCTGACTGAAGATATCCTGCCACATGTTATCAATATACCGCATGGCTGGTCCCAAAGTAATGTAAATCTCCTGACGGATGAAAAATCAGCAGATCCGGTAACTGGGTATCCTGCGCTTAAGGCTTTATTGTGCAAAATTAGTCCGGTTAAAGGAAATGATAATAGAGTTTAACCGTAAACTTTCAGATTTTTTAAAAGCATGGTATCTATCTTGCGATTCTGTGTAACAGCGACCGAAAGCCATCGCTGTAATGTGTCATGTCTCACTCCCAGAGTCTTGGAAACGCTTAGCGATGGCATTCCCTTGGCCAAAAGCTTGAGGCCCATAAGGATCTTTTCCTCCGTAGTTCGCAAGCCATAAAATAAATTGCCCGTTCTGCTGCAGAAAGGCTTACCGCATTTATTGCAAAAGAAACGATGGGAAAGAATTCCTTCTTTTGTCCTGTATGTGTCATTAGCAATGACTTTACTTTCCGCTACGTTGCCATCAAGCGAACAATTCGGGTTAGGGCAGGCATTATTTTTTAAATCATATTTATAAATTTGAGTTTTTATCCCGGCCTGAATCTTTTTACCAACGCTTAACCCAAGTTCGACAACATTTTTATAAATAATTAATAAAAGCATTATGATAGGATAAATCAGCCAAAATTTTCGTCAATACTTTTTTGCTTGGCGGTCGATTCTTTCAGGGGTATTTTAATTTTTATTCTGCTCAAAGGCTGCTGCTTGATCTTAAGGCTTTTGTATATGACTTGCTGCTTGATTGTCGGGATAGTACTGTTTCTAATATTTATTATTGATTCATCTTTTTTCCCAGCCGCTATAGGCTCTTTTTGTGTCAATCAAATAGCAACATAAACGCATAACACTCCTAACTTCACCCAATACAGCTTCGCTTTTTACATATTGACAAAAGGCAGACAATGGCCTATCTTCATAGTATGAAATATTTAGATTGGAGTTGTGATAAAAACGAAATATTGAAGGCCAAGCGAGGTATTGCCTTCGATGGAATTGCTTTGTTAATCGAATCTGGTCAGATACTCGGAATTGAAGAAGATCCAGGGAGACCCGATCAAAAATTATATGTTCTTGAAATCGAGAACTATGCCGTGATTGTACCTTTTGTGGAAAATGATAATGAAATTTTTCTTAAAACGGCCTTTCCAAGTCGGAAATATACAAAGCGCTATGGGCCTGAAGGGGGAATTATGAAAAAAATAAACACGAAAATATTTGACCCGATTGATAAAGAGGAAAAAGAGTTGATGGAATCAATTGAGCAGGACAAATGGAAACCTGTTAAAAATATGAAACAAGAAAAAGAAAAGGCCATTATAGCGGCTCGAAATACTCTGAGAAAAGATAAGCGGATCAATCTCCGTCTCAGTGAAAAGGACTATCATCAAATCCAGATAAAAGCTATTGAAGAAGGTATTCCTTATCAAACATTTATTTCAAGTATTATTCATAAATATTTGAATGGTTCATTAGCTCGGAAAGCATAAACTGGAACTGAACCGGGTAGCTGAGGGTTTTTTCTCCTTTAACAGCATTTAAACAAAAGCGATATGTAAATGAAAAAAACATATAACAAGTCGCCGGTGAATCGGCGGGTAAACGCCGACGCATTTCCCTCGTCTCAGATCCAGCGTTCTGCATACAAATCCAGCGGGAGCATTACGCGTTATTTCTTGGTAGCATTTTCAATTATATTTGTGCTTTGTTGTATTTTTTATGGTATCAAATCTTGAAAGGAGTGATAGAGATGACAACAAAAAAAAAGAAGGAGAATAAGGAAACTTCCCGGAGAGAATTTTTAAAAGATGCGGGTCTTTTTGCAGGTGGTATAGCAGGCAGCTTGGGTATGGCTAACATTGCATCTGCTGCAACAGCCGGCAAAGGAGAGGAAAGAGTAATTCATACCCAGGGAAAGACTGTTGACGTGCCCGAACCGGTTTATGAGGTATATGATACGGATATACTTATTCTGGGGGGCGGTTTTGCTGCCGTATCCGCAGCCATGGAAGCCTTTGGCCAGGGGGTTGATTCGACAATAGTGGATAAGGGCCCATTCGGCTTCAGCGGGGGATTTGGCATGAACTGGGACAATGACGTTGCAAGTGTAAAAGACGGTGATATGGCATACAGGTTCAACTTATGGTACTCAGAAGGTTTGGCGAATCAGAAGGCCATGAGCGCAGCATTTAAACACAGACCGAATCATCAGGCGTTGGTTGAGATAGCCAACCGTGGAACGACGGCTTTTAAGAGGACCAAAGAGGGACAAATGGTCATTGTGCCTATAATGCCCGGTGCGGAAATGGTAGGACATGGATTCAGCAGGCATGAATCCGATGAGCTTAAAAAGTATGCAATAAACGTGGTTGAAAGGACCATGATTACAAACCTGTTTTTACAGGACGGTCGCTGTATCGGCGCTATGGGTATTTATTTACCTACAGGTTCTTTCCGCGTTTTCAGAGCAAAAGCCGTTATTGCAGCCGCGGGTCCTTGTACATGGCATTATGGCTGGATTTCCGTCAGCGCTGTCACCCTTGGCAGCCCTGATAATACAGGAGACCTTGATGCGATTGCTTTAAGACACGGTGCCAGATTGACTGACTGTGAATTTATGGCAAATGACTTAATCAACATATATCCCACAGGTCTTGCGGCAAGTTACAACGGCGGTATCGGCGCCGATGATCTTGACTGGACATACATATGCGACAAGAATGGCGACTACTGGATGAAACATTATACCCGGGAAGAAATGAACAGGGGTTTATTTGCTCGTGAGATTGCAAAAAAAATCCTTGAGGGAAAAGGAAGCCCCAATGGAGGAGTATATGTCGATTGCCGCACTGATGCACATATTGCAGGACTGCGAGACCAGTATAGGCGCAATGTAAAGCCTTACAAGGAATTATTCGGATTTGACATTCAAAAGGATCTCGTTGAGGTTGCGCTTGAATGGTATGAATCCAATGCGCATCCGATAATTGACGAGAATCTTGCAACAGATATCCCCGGCCTTTTCTGCCCATTGGGCGGCGGCTTAAGAGGCGCAAGAACCACTGATATTGTTTTGAATATGAATGCCGGCTCAATTTCTGCGATTAAGGCGATTGAATATGCCAAAAACATGCAGATAAACAAGATAGACTGGCAGCCGGTGAATAAGGAATTTACAAGGGTGCACGAAATCA
>DYJH01000145.1 GCA_020723255.1 Desulfonema limicola
TTTCCGCCAATTTTGCCATTTACTCCAGCCTCCTTTCTTTGGGTAAAGCTATATACCTTTTGAAAACCTTTGCATCGTCATCATTATGATGCCTAAACTGCATTATCGGCATTAAACAAGAATAGCTTTAGACCGTTTCGGTTTAGGATGTGAAATATTAAATGCTATCATTGTAAAAACAAAGCAATTTTGATGCCAATAATATCGGTTATAATTTTTCAGGCTCGCAGGGTTTTTTATAAATGCTAGGTTGCGCGTACTTAAAAGGATGTTTAATAGTATTTAAGCTCTCTGCGCCGCCAATAACCAGAGAACCGGCCGTTTTCAAAGCGTCACACAATTTGTATGCTACTTGAGACTTTGTTTCGTTATCAAAGTATATAAACACATTCCTGCAAAAAATAATGTCGAATTTCTGGGGCGGTAAAGGATCTGAGATAAGGTTATATCTTTTAAAAGTCACCATCTGCTTTATCTCGTTTTTTATACGAACGTGACTATTCCATGAATTTAAACCTTTTTGAAAATATTTTTTTAAAATATCGTGAGGCAGGTTTTTTACTTTCTCTATAGAATATATCCCGGTTTGCCCTATACGTAGCATACGTGTCGATATATCGGATGCGATTATTGTTGGTTTAAATCCTTTTTCAAGGCAGTAAATCGCTACTGAATAAGGCTCTTCTCCACTGGATGAAGCAGCACACCATATATTCATATGGTCTTTCATAAGATAGTTGAAATGATGGCTTTCTCTGAAGAAGTAGGTATGATTTGTAGATACAGCGTCAAGAAAATTTATCAGTTCTCTTGAATCGTTTTCCAGAACTGATATATATTCCTTAACGGATTTTATACCGGTACAGCGCAATCTTTTACTGAGGCGGGATTGCAAAAGCGTCTGCTTCCCATCATGAAGATTTATTCCGCATTCATGATAAACAATTTTACTGAGTTTCTCGAATTGCCTGGCTGATAAATCCATTTGACTGAACTCTGGCTTTTTTTATGTAAAAACGGCCAATTTCAATAAAGCAACTTAATAGATTTAAATGTCTTTTTAAAACAAATAAAATATTATTCTGCCTTTTTAACATAAAGAATTAAATTGGTTATTAAAGCATATTTGAAGTATTGTCAAATATTATTGTATTGTAGAGTCTCATATTTTTATATAATTTCTATATCCAGCTGCAAAAATAAATCAAAGATTCTGGATTTCTAAAATAGATTATATTATTTTATGTCTGAACAAAACAGAGCAATGTTTGTGCCATGAGCATAAAACTTGTTTTTGCCCTTAATATGATCTTATATTATAACATTTCGACCATAACATTAGGCAAGAGACAGCTTGCCCTAACTCTGTTGATGGATTTCCAATAAGACCATCAATTGAACACATCAGGCGGAAATTTTTTCCTTGTTCATAAATACTCTGAGCAGGAAAAGCTTAGTGCCAATAATTTGACGGCCGTGCCAAAAAATGAATTATCAATACAGTTATGCTCAACTCCTCATCAATCGGATTTTGTGGTGTTACCGGACTTTTGGAATTGTACGTGTTATGGCACAATAATTGCTGGTACTTTATGCAAACTTTGAAGTTTTATCCGCAGTAAAAATGGACTCGAAAAAGTCGTTTTTTACTTTTCTACGATTTCATAAAAATATGGTTATTTGATTTTACAACACTGGAGATGCAGATGATTGCAAATATAAGAGATTTACGTTCAGATGTAAGAACAGCCTTTTCAAATGCAGTCAATTATGAAATTATCTCTCCTGAAGAATATTACCTTGTTAAAGAAAAGACCGATTCTCTTTCAAAACATAATATAAAAAAGTTAAAGATAGCTCATGTTCATTCCGATAACATTAGCGAGATAGATTCTGATTCTAAGACAGATGACTATGATAATGCCTTGGTTAAATTTCTTGTAGAAATGGATGAAAAGCTGGACCGTATTTTATCTATGCTGTCAATAAATGAGCCCCAACAAAAAACGCTAACTCCAGAATTATTATTAAATCAAGGTAGAGGAAATAATATCAGCGCTTCGGGAATCAGCATATTTACACCTAAACCTGCAACTAACGGGCATATTATTCATATGAATATAAATGTATGCAAATTCCCTAAGGTTCAAATTGATGCTTATGGGCTAATAGTCCGTGTAACCAGCATACAAGAAAATAATATTCAAATGTATAATTTAGGTATAAAATTTATAGACCTTGATGAAAAAAACAGGGAAAAGATTGTAGCTTATGTTTTCAGCAAACAGCGAGAAGCCCTTCGAAGCGGGGACATACATATAAATCAACACACGAGAAACTCATAAAAGTGTATTTTATTAAGCTATTAACAACGGGCATAAGGATATGATTGATGGCAATGACTTTAGAACAAATAAATAGAGAGATAGAGACTCTTGCGCTTGAAACGGTGATGCTGGACCCGGAAGATGTTCCAAACCTTGGAAAAACTGCAAAATCAATTGAATCTATTATTAACCTCGCTAAAACATTAAAAGAAGAAAATCTGATTTCAATATGCGCTGCAATGAAGCATTATATAGAATCAGTTATTTTAAGGGAAACAACGGACCTGGGACCTTTTGAAAGAGGTGTTTCTGCCCTGCAGAAAATAGTTGACAATTTAGCCAAAAATAAAAGTTACGAAGTTAATATAGATGAGCTTATAGCTGATTTGGGACAAAAAGACAAAGATTACATAGAATCGACATTCAACAATAGTATTGTAACCGGTAAAGAAGTAGAAACCGGTGAAAACAAAATAGCAAAAGAAAAATATGGATATCCCGCAGGCAGTACAGCGCCGGCTAAAATCCATGATGAAGACAGGGAAATTATTTCCGATTTTGTTGGTGAATCACTCGATAATCTTGCAACTATAGAAGTCAAGCTTATGGATCTTGAGCAGGATCCAACCGATGTTGAGACTATCAATGCTATTTTCAGACCATTCCATACCGTAAAAGGTGTTTCGGGTTTTTTAAATTTTAATAAGATTAATCAATTTGCTCATACAGTTGAAAACTTGCTGGATAAGGCAAGAAATGGTGAATTAACAATTACTGGTGAGATAATTGATATAATTTTAGAAAGTGTAGATTTATTAAAGTCGATGATTGAAAATGTAAGAAGTTCCCTTGATACCGGGATACTTTTTGAGGGTAGTGAAGATATTGAATATTTTAATCAAAGAATCGAAGATCTTATTTCCCCGGAAACAAAGGATAGGAAAAAACGTTTAGGAGAAATGCTTGTTTCATCGGGTACAGTCACTAAAGCAGATATCGCGGAAGCTCTCGAAATCCAGCAGAAAAAACCTGAAAAGAAAATAGGCGAAATACTGGTTGAACACGATAAAGTTAAAACTAAGGCTGTTGTGTCATCATTAAGAGAGCAGAAGCGGGTTGATGTTCTTGAAAGTCTTCAGGTGAAGGTGGATACGGTAAAGCTGGATAATATTGTCGATATGGTCGGAGAATTGGCTATTGCCCAGTCAATGCTCAGGCAGCATGAGGCTGTTTTAAACAACAAAGACAGAAAGCTGCTTCAGATAACCAACCAGTTAAATCTGATTACATCCAGTCTCCAAACTACTGCCATGTCAATGAGAATGGTTCCGATAAAAAACACCTTTCAGAAGATGCTTAGACTTGTCCGGGATTTAGCGAGAAAAGCGGGCAAGGAAATCCAGCTTGTCACGTCAGGAGAAGAAACAGAGATAGACCGAAATCTTATTGAGGAAATTTATGAGCCTATGGTTCATATGATCAGAAACTCAATTGACCATGGCCTTGAGCTTTCAGAGGAAAGAGTTGCAAACAATAAACCCGAGCAGGGCACTATATATCTAAAAGCATATCATAAAGGAGGCAACATAGTTATTGAAATAGGGGATGATGGCCGCGGATTGAACAGAGAAAAAATCATGTCTAAGGCTCTTCAAATCGGCTTAGTCAAAGAAGGAGAAAAACTGACTGAAGCAGAGATAGATAATCTGATATTTCATCCCGGTTTTTCAACAGCCGATAAGGTTACGGATATTTCAGGACGAGGCGTCGGCACAGATGTTGTAAAAAGCAAAGTAGAAAAATTAAGAGGAAGAGTTGAAGTGCGGTCATTTACTGATAAAGGCGCAACTTTTTATATCCGGCTGCCTCTAACTCTGGCAATAGTTGATGGAATGATCGTTAAGGTGGCAAACGAAAGGTTTATTATCCCGACTTTGAATATTCAGGAGTCATTCAGGCCGCAGAAAAAAGAAGTTTTTACTGTAAAAGGAGAAGGAGAGGTTATTAAAGTTAGAAATAATTTAATTCCTCTGATAAGGCTTGACCGGCTGCTTGGGCTAAACAAGGAAAGCGCTTCCCAACAAGCCAAAGCAGAACCGTGGGAAAAACTTGTTGTTGTTGTTGAAAATCAGGAGAAAAAAAAATGTTTGCTTGTCGATGAACTGATTGGCCGGGAAGAGGTTGTTATTAAAAGCATGGGCGGATGGCTTAAAGACATCAAGGGAATAGCCGGTTCAGTTATTATGGGCGATGGAAGAGTCGGACTTATTCTTGATATAGGAAGCATATTTCAGCTGGTATCGAGGGAATAATAATGAATATTGTTGTCGGCGTCGGTGACATGAAAGTAAGCAATGATCCTGATTCAGTGCTGGTTACATACGCTCTGGGTTCATGTATAGGGGTAGGGATATATGATCCGGTTGTAAAAGTTGGCGGGGTGCTTCATTACATGCTGCCAGATTCCGATATTGATCCGGTGAAAGCCAGCAATAATCCTTTTATGTTCGGCAACACCGGCATACCCCTTCTGTTTAAAGAAACATACAAACTCGGGGCTTCAAAAAACCGCCTGAAAGTCCTGGTGTTAGGCGGATCTCAGATTCTCGATCAAAACGGACTTTTCAATATCGGAAAGCGCAACCATACCGTTCTTAGAAAAATGTTCTGGAAAAATAACATAATTGTTGATTTTGAAGAAGTGGGAGGAACAGTAAACAGGACGCTGAAACTTGAAGTAAAAACCGGCGAAGCCATTATGAAAATATCCGGAACAGAAGTGAGGAGAATACCATGGATTTAGAAAAAATTATCCAAAAAATCGATTCTCTGAGCCCTGTCTCCTCATCGGGAACTAAAATTATGGAGATAATTTCAAACCCTAACAGTTCCCTTGGGGAAATTGTAGATGTCATTAAATACGATCAAAGTATGACAGCCAACTTGCTGAGAATATGCAATTCATCTTTTTTTGCTTTAAGAGAAAAAGTTGTATCGGTAAAACAGGCTGTTGCTTATTTGGGAATGAATAATATAGCCAACATAGTTATAATGGGAAATTTTTCCAAAAACTTCAAGTCTTCCCAGGACGGTTACGATCTGAATGAAGGCGAGTTATGGAAGTATTCGGTATCATCGGCGCTTATAGCCCAAGGTTTAGCTGAAAAACGGGGTGTTAAAAATATTCCACGCCTGTTTACATCTGCATTGTTGAAAGATATCGGCAAAGTAGTGTTAAGCAATTATGTGGGGGATGCGTTTAAAAATATCAATTTAAAAGTAAAAGAAGATGGCATGACGTTTTTAGAAGCGGAAAAAGATGTTATTGGAATTGATCATGCCGAATTAGGCGCTATAGTTGCTGAAAAATGGAATTTCAATCCGGAAATGGTGTTTATTATAAGAAACCATCACAACCCAATAAATATTCTGATACAGGATAATCTTTCAATTCCGATTATTTATCTGGCTGATTCAATATGCATGATGATAGGAATAGGCGGAGGGGCGGATGGACTCGCTTACAAATACTATCAGGAAGTTGTGGACAGGTTGAATTTTACTGATATTGAGCTGCAAAAAACCATCGTTGATTTCTGGGAAAAAACCAAAGCTGTTGAAGAGATGGTTAATTTGTCAGGAGGGCGTTAAAAATGGCGTTTAATGTTCTGATTGTTGACGATTCTTCGTCAATGCGGGCAGTTATAAAAAAGGTCATTAAAGTGTCTGGCTTTAATGTAGGCAATTATTTCGAGGCCGGAGATGGCATTGAAGCCTTGAAAACGCTTGAAAATGATTGGATCGATATCGTTTTAAGCGACATTAATATGCCAAATATGGATGGCATGTCATTTTTATCGGAAATGAAAAAAAATGAGCTGTTCAGATCAATTCCGGTTGTAATTATAACAACTGAAGGAAGTGAAGCAAAAATCCAGGAATCGATAAGTCTGGGGGCAAGCGGATATATCAAAAAACCGTTTTCTCCGGTAGATATAAAAAAAACTCTGAGCAGATTAATTGGAGAGGAGGTTTCTGATGTCAGGGGAAATGATGACAGCGATGAAGCAGGCGATTTCTGAAGTAATGGATAAAATGTTTTTTATGCCTGTGCAGATTAATGAGAAACCGGGTGAGTTGGGTGAATGGTTTTCAATTAAAGAACCAATGGTCGGGGCTTTTTTGGATTTTACCGGTCCTCAGACAGGTTGTTCATATATACTTGTGCCGGCAGGATTCGCAAAAGAAATAACCGCCAATTTTCTGGGATATTCCCAAGACACTGTAAACGAAAAACATGAAAGGGACACAGTAAAAGAGGCCCTGAACATGATTGTAGGTTATATGTTGTCACAATTTGAAGACGCATATAAGATCGGCATCCCCCAATATATAAATGAACAAGACTTTATGAACAAACGGTTTAAAGGCGACTATAATTGGTCATTTTCCATCGAGACTGATGATAATTATATTGCAGCCGGTCTTATAGCAAATATGCCCTGCAAATAGAGAAATATATCTTATGGCAAAACCTATAAAAGTATTGATTGTTGATGATTCGGCTGTGGTCAGAAAAGTCTTTTCGGAAGAACTTTCGAAAGAAAGCGATATTGAAGTAGTCGGTACGGCTCCTGATCCTTATGTGGCAAGGGATAAAATTGTAGCATTGAATCCGGACGTTATAACGCTGGATATTGAAATGCCCAGAATGGATGGACTCAGCTTCTTGAAAAAGTTGATGCGCTATTATCCGATTCCGGTGATAATCGTAAGTTCACTGACTCCGAAAGGCGGGAAAATGGCTTTGGAAGCTCTGTCAACAGGAGCCCTTGAAGTGATTTCAAAACCATCCGGTTCCTATTCCGTTGGTGAGATGAGCATTCAGCTTATTGATAAAATCAGGGCTGTGGCCGGCGTCAAAGTGAATCCTTCCATGTTTGCCGGCAACAATAACAATGCGCAAGTTAAAAATAAGACAAAAGCCCTTACCGAAACAACCAACAAGATTGTTGCCATAGGCGCATCAACGGGAGGAACAGAAGCATTAAAGGTTGTACTGACAGAAATGCCTCCGAATGCACCGGGAATTCTTGTAGTACAACATATGCCTGCTAAGTTTACAACTTCTTTCGCCGAGAGGTTAAATGAAATAAGCTCTATCACTGTAAAAGAAGCCGCTGACGGAGATTCACTCGTAAATGGGACTGCATTGATCGCACCTGGAAATTTTCATATGCTGCTCAAAAAGAGCGGGGCAAGATATTATGTTCAGATAAAAAAAGGCCCGCTGGTTCATCATCAGCGGCCATCTGTTGATGTCTTGTTTCATTCAGTTGCCGAATATGCCGGCAGCAATGCAGCAGGAGTAATTCTGACCGGTATGGGCCACGATGGCGCAAATGGTTTATTAAAAATGCGTGAAGCAGGAGCGCGAACTATAGCACAGGATGAAAATAGCTGCATAATTTTTGGTATGCCCAAGGAAGCTATCAAACTTGGGGCTGCTGAAAAAGTTGTTTCTTTGAATGATATAAGAACGACTGTGCTGAATATGATTGTCGGAGAACAATAGTATAACAAAAGAGAGGATGACTGCATGACAAAACATCTGGAGGAAAAAATACACAAAATTATTGATGGGAAACTTTCAGTTGAGGAAACAAAACAAATAATAGAATTTATCAGCTATTTAACTGACGGCAGTTTGTATGATGATGAGCAATTTTTCCAGGATATCGCATACGGGATGCGCGGAGCAATGAAAGAACTTGCATTGCTTATCATTGATTTCAGGAGGGACTTAAGATGTAAAATCGATCCTGAATTGACCGAGATGACAGCAAAATATATTCCGGAGGCATCCGATCAGCTTGAGGGAATCATAAATACTACCGAAAAGGCTGCTAACAAGATTATGGACAACCTGGAATTGCTGCAGGAGCAGACAGCAAAAATGGAAAGTGTTATAGCTTCCTTAAGATCCGGAAAACTTAATGTGCCGGTTGATGATACTAAATCAACCGAGGCAGAAATTGACAGGGAAACTATCGAGAAGCTTAATCCTCTTATTAATTATCTGGAATCAAATATTCAAAAATACGCCACATTGACAACAGATATATTTGTTCATATGAGCTTTCAGGATTTGACCGGTCAGCGGATTAAAAAAATAATGGATCTTGTAAAACAGATGGAGAAAAAACTCAAAAACATGCTTCTTTGTTTCGGGATAAAACTATCCGCAAAGGAAAAGAACCCTGATATTTCAGATGAGGAATTGCAGAAATTTGTAGATGAAAAAGTTTTTGAACTGGCCGGCCCGCAAAAGGAGGGCAAGGGGCTCGATCAGACCGATATAGACAATATCCTGGCTAGTATTTGAAGCCGAATATGGCAGGACTTGCAGTTATGCGTTCAATAATATGAATGGTGGAGGATGATTATGGATTTAAATATGAAAGTTCTTGTTGTTGACGATTTTGCCACAATGAGAAGAATAGTAAAGAACATACTGAAACAGATCGGATTTAACAATATCATTGAGGCGGAAGACGGAAAAAGCGCTTTAAAGATGCTGCAGAATGATAAATTTGATCTGATCATGTGCGACTGGAATATGCCGGAAATGGCTGGAATAGAGCTCTTGACAAAGATTCGGTCCGACGAACAATTGAAGAAAATACCTTTTGTAATGGTAACTGCAGAGGCGCAGAAAAATAATATTCTGGATGCTGTAAAAGCAGGCGTAAGCAGCTATATCGTTAAACCTTTTACCGCTGAAACAGTCGATCAGAAACTTAAAAAAATATTTAACTGATTCTGTTATCTGCTTCGATCCGTTGTCAGACAATTAAATATTATAGTATCACTGGAAAATAAAAGGCTCCCATGGTTGATTTTTAACAATTTGTGTGATAAAGGCAAGGCAACATATGGATATAAAAAACATAGAACAGATGGGTCATTTGCGGCACTCAGCCCTTAACACAATTACGAACGATAAGGGTTTTAAGCAAGTCTTTGACCGGAAGCTCTCCGAAATCAGCAAGCTTTCTCTACCGACTGTGACCGATTGTGAAACAGATGTAATTGATCATAGTGATAAGGTTCTTAATCTTCTTGATAAGTATGCAAATGAATTGAATAATCCGCTAAAGACATTGAAAGATATAGAACCTATTGTTTCCAATATAGAAAAAGAGTTGAATCTTGTTGAAGCGAAGACTTCCGATATTGTTCCGAAGAATGGGGAAATTGAGAAATTTGTCAGAGCCCTTTCGGTTACCGCGCATGTTGCCATGATAAAGTTTCAGCGAGGGGATTATATATAATGATATGGAAAAAATATTGATCATAGATGATAATCTTATTGAGGCGGAATTAATAGTAACTATCTTAAAAGAAAAAGGCTATGAATCGGCATTTGCCAACGATGGAGCTTCCGGAATAAAAGAATTGGATGCAAACCATTATGATCTGGTTTTAACAGATCTGATGATGCCCGGCGTCGATGGCATGGCTGTGCTTAACCATGCTGTATCAAAATTTCCTAAAACAAAATGCATAATTTTGACAGGTCATGCAACAATCAAAGGTTCGGTTGAGGCTATTAAGAACGGAGCTTTTGATTATATAACAAAACCAATAGCACCGGCTGAACTCCTTGTGGTCGTTGAGAAAGCCGTCAAATTTAAATCTCTTGAGGAAGAAAATATACGCCTCAAAAAAGAGTTAAAAAAAAAATATTCACATGCTAATATTATCGGTGCCAGCAAAGCTATGCAGAATATATTCGACCTTGTTGACAAGATAGCCGGCACGGACATTTCGGTTCTTATTCAGGGGCCCAGCGGCACGGGCAAGGAATTGATAGCGAGGGCTATACATTATGACAGCTGCAGGAGCGAAAAGCCGCTGGTTGTCATCAACTGCGGCGCT
>DYJH01000001.1:0-14100 GCA_020723255.1 Desulfonema limicola
ATAGCGAGGGCTATACATTATGACAGCTGCAGGAGCGAAAAACCGCTGGTTATTATCAATTGTGGCGCCATTCCGGAAGCTTTGCTGGAAAGCGAACTTTTCGGACATGAAAAAGGTGCTTTTACAGGCGCTTACAAAAGCAGGGAAGGCCGTTTTGAAATGGCAAACGGCGGAACCATATTTTTGGATGAAGTTGGCGAAATGAGCCCTGCATTACAGGTAAAGCTTTTAAGGGTTCTTCAGGATCAACGCTTTGAAAAAGTAGGCGGAACTAAAACCATTCATACAGATGTTCGTATTCTTGCAGCCACCAATAAAAATTTATCCGTTGCTATTAATAATAACTCATTCAGAGAAGATCTATATTACAGGTTAAATGTTATCTCAATAAAGATTCCTACCTTGAAACAACGAAAATCCGATATACCTTTGCTTATTAACTATTTTTTAAAGAAATTCCAAAAAAAAGAGAATAATATAATCACCGGATTCAATCCTGCTGCAATGGATGCGATGCTCAGTTATAGCTGGCCGGGTAATGTAAGAGAGCTGGAAAACGTGATTAAGCGAATAATTGTGCTTTGCGATAAGCAGATAGTTGAGTATGAGGATCTTCCCGAGCACATACAGCAAGCAGAAGTATCCTTGCCAAAGGGTGATACTGCTCCTACGCTTGACGGATTTGTTTCCTTCGATACCGCAGTTCAGGATTACGAAAGAAGGCTTATTATGGAAGCTCTTGAGAAGAGTGATGGAATTAAAGCAAAGGCTGCAAAGCTCTTGAATATTAAAAGAACAACCCTGGTTGAGAAAATGAAAAAACAGAATTTTCCCAAATCAGCCTGCGCCTGAACCCGCTGATACTTCTTTTCTATATTTTCTGTTTGTTTACTTTGTCAGTTTTCTCGTCAATAAAATGGCGCCTATTATTTATTGTCTCTTCAGCAGTATTTCACCAACCATTAAAAATAATTAGATAACATGTATTGCTTATAGCTTATGCAACGCTATGGATTATTGGCATAATAATTGCTCTAAACACAAGCTATGCGAAAGCTTATTATGCTCAGAATCCTGTTTATTATTATAGCCTTCATATTAACGGGCTTGAGCTATTCGTTTGCTCATGCGGAAAGCTGTTTTATTTCAGTACTTGATGATACCCGAAAGGAAATCATTTCAATTTCTGCAACAGGAAACAATGAAGAATCGACTCTTACCATTCAAAGCGGCAAAAAAATGACATTGAAAAATACCATGGTTCTGGATTCGCCATATAGAATTATTTATGATATTCAATATGATGGCCCTATATTTACAAACATACACAAAACATTAAAAAATTTAAATTTAAAAAGCATTCGGGTGGAATACCTTTTCGGCGTTATCAGGATGGTATTTGATATAAACAGGTCATATATGCCAAAGTTTTCACATCGCCTGAATGATCATGAGCTCATTATCCTGATTTCAACCAGTGAAAAGGCCGACTTAACCAAAGATGGAGCTAACAATAATCTGAAAGAAACTGGACATACAGCAGCACAAAGCTCTGAGCCAACAAATATTGTCCACAAAAACAAACCGCGAATTGATCCTGCGGCATCATTGCTGAAAAAATTAACCGAGTGCCAATCAAATGCGAACAATGAGGAGTCAGCGCTTTTTTTATCAGGCGTTAATGCATTTAAAGATAAGAATTTCCCGAAAGCTTCAGACAACTTTAAAAACCTTATAAAGGCATTTCCAAAAGGAAAGTATTCGGAAAAAGCATATTATTTGCTGGCAAAGTCCTATGAACAATTATACACTGAATCACGTTCCAAGCACTTTTCTATGATTAAAAATTCTTACGATGATGCCATTAATAGGTTTCCCTCTTCATTGTTTACTCCTGACGCCTTATTGTCGGCAGGAAATCTTTGTCTGGAAAGCAATTATATCAGTGAAGCCATATCCTATTGTAACCGTGTTATTGAGAAGGATATTGACTCTTTTTCTACTGTAAGAGCTTTGCTGCAGAAAGGAGAAGCTCTCTGTAAGAAAAGCAAATACATGGAAGCGATTTCTATCTACGAAAAAATACTCCTGAGAAATGATGATAATTTCGGTAAAACGGAAGCGGAAATCGGCATTGCAAAAGCGCTTTTCGAGACGAACAGCTTTCAAAAATCAATCGATCTGCTTACCCGTCTGGAGCAAGAACCTGAAAACATATACCGATATCCTGATATTTCACTCTATCTCGGATATAATTACTACCAGACCGGAAACTTTGACACGGCTATAAATAATCTTTTTAAATACTATAACATATATCCTGACAGCAAAATTAATCATCTGGTGCTGAGTAAAATCGGAGATGCATACAGAGGAATAAAAATGTTCGACTCCGCATCGAAAATATATAAGCTGGCTTTTGATCTCTTCCCTCAAACAGAAGGAGCTTTAATAAGTCTTACGCGTCTTGCGGAACAACAGGAAAGCGGGGAACTGAAAAATCAAGATATCTTTACTCCTTTTGCAGTTACTGACAATAAACTATCCTCACCTCGTGAAATTTATGAAAATGTCATTAGCGAATATTTGAAAAAAGACAGTAAAAATCCCATGCTTGAATACACAATGCTTAAGCTCGCTCTTCTTTGCAATAAAGAAAAAAATTACACTAAAAGCATGGAAGTACTGGAAAATTTATTGACAAATTATGCTTCATCGAAATTACGGACTGAAATCATTTATGCTTTAACCGACAATTTTGAAGCTATTATCAAAAATGGGAAAAACGATGAAGTTAACAAAGCAGCCTATTTAGATATAGTAAATGCTTATCTTAGGAGAAAAAATATTATTCAGCAGATAGCTCCTCCGAGAACAATAATAGCAGTTGCAGAAGCTTACATACGCTTAGGCCTTGAAGATATCGCCGCGGATCTGCTCTTGCAGGCAGAGGCTGCTCTTGATGATAAAGAAAAACCGGTTGAGCTTCTTTACTACCTTGGGAAATATTACATTGAAAACGGGCAGCCGGAAAACGGTTTGAAAAGATTGGATTTATTAACCGGTCAATACAAGTCAGGAGAATTTGTATCAAAAGCATACCATATTAAAGGAGTCTGTTTTCAGGATAACGAAAAATATGAGCAGGCTATTGAAATGTTTTCTCAAGCATTAAAAAGCAACCCTGAAATTGAAGATAAAATTTTGATACTTTCAGATAATGCCTTGGTTTTGGCAGAGACGGGTTTAAAAGATAATAGTCTTGAAGCAGCTAAAGAAGCGCAAAACATTCTTGCCGATAATCCTGAACAGGAAAAATTTGTATATCAGAAACTCGGAGAAGTATGTCTTCATATCGGCAAACCTGAAGATGCTCTTTTGTTGCTTAGCAAATCAATAACAGAAAATAAAGACGATAGAGAAAACACAAAAATTATGTTTTTAATCGCTCAATGCCATGAAGCGCTTAACAGGAAAAGCGATTGTATTTCAGTATATAATCAGCTTGCCAAAAGCAATGACCCATTGTGGGGCAAGCTGGCCAAAGAAAAAATGGAAGCAATAATGTTCAAGGAGTTTTTGAGCAAGAAAGAGTTTAGCAAGTACAGGAGATAAGCATCGGCTATGCAGGATAAATGTGTGTTGCTTGTTGAAGATAATAAAAGTGAAACGGCTGCAATCACCAGTCTCTTTAACAGAGCCGGGTATAAATTATCATCGGTCAGCGACGGTTATGCTGCTCTAGATACAATATCGGACAATCAATACGATATGGTAATTTCTGAGTTGAGTTTGCCCAGGATGAGCGGAATTGAACTTTTAGTAAAGATAAAGAAAATAGATTCGACTCTGCCGGTTATTTTGATTTCAGGCGATGTATGTGTGAAAGAAGCGGTCGAAGCTATGAAAAACGGTGCTGATGACTTTATTTTAAAGCCGCTTGCGGCTGAAACCGTGAACTGTATTTTAGCCGGTATGTGCCGAAAACCTGTTTTTCCCGAACAACCATCAATGAACGGGAAATATGCTATAGTTACAAAAAATATTGAAATGAACCGTCTTCTGAATTATGCGGAAGAGATTTCAAACAGCCGTGCTTCTGTTTTCATACATGGCGAATCAGGTACCGGGAAAGAACTTTTCGCCAGATACATTCATCAATGCAGCAATCGTAAAGATAAGCCGTTTATAGCGGTAAACTGCGCAGCTCTTCCTGAAACTCTAATGGAAAGCGAGCTGTTCGGATATGAAAAGGGAGCTTTTACCGGAGCGCACGCAAGAAAGAAAGGAAAATTTGAAGCGGCGGATAAGGGAACAATTTTGCTGGATGAAATCAGCGAGATGGATTATCAGCTTCAGTCGAAATTATTAAGAGTGCTCCAGGAAAAGGAAATAGATAGAGTCGGAGGAACCGAATCCATACCGGTTGATGTGAGAATTATTGCCACCACGAACAGAAATATTGAAAATCTTATACATGAAGAAAAATTCAGGGAAGACCTTTACTACCGCTTAAATACAATCCCTATGCATTTACCTCCGCTGAAAGAAAGAAAAGATGACATTTCTTTGCTGTCAGATCATTTCATAGAAAAATACAACAGACTTGAAAATAAATACGTCAAAGGCTTGACGGAAAATGCCATCATTGCACTGACAGAAATGCCGTGGAAAGGCAATGTAAGAGAATTGGAAAATACTATAGAAAGAGCGGTTCTGATGTGCAAAGGGAATTTTATAGACGAAAAGCTTTTGCTGCCTAATGGCAGATCATTTGCTGCCAACCATTCGGGGTGCAAGATAAATTCTGTAATACCGGAGGTTTCTTTAAGAGAACTGGAAAAAAAAGTTATATTTCAAACCCTGGATAAAACTAAGGGAAACAGGACGCATGCCGCCGACATACTGGGTATCAGCGTCAGAACTCTGAGAAATAAACTCAATGAGTATAAACAAAAAATGGCGGACCCGTGAAAAGGCACGCAATTTGCTTAAATTTTAATTGTAAACTTTCATAACTTTGTACCAAAACCTGTGATTATTATTGTTGTCTAACTTGGAGGAACTCAATGTCTTTTAATTTATCATTTGGCAACATATTTAATTTGCTTGAAAATGCGATAGGCGTGGCATATCAGCGGCATAACGTTATTTCCAGCAATATCAGCAATATGGAGACGCCGGGATACAAGCCGAAAGACATAGATTTCAGAGCTGCTATGGCACGGGCTATCGGATCAGATTCTCAAATCAGCTTGTCTAAAACGAATGAAGGTCATATTGACTTATATGCCGATTCCGATACACATGCTGAAGCTTTCGAAGAGGAATCTGATTGGAATGGCGTCAACTATGTGAGCATAGATAAAATGGTAAGCAAAATGACAGAGAACAACTTGATATACAAAACCGCGGCTGAAACAATGTTAAGAAAAATTTCTCTTATAAAAGAAGTTATCAGAGAAGGAGGACGTTAGTATGAATTTTTTGGAATCTTTGGGAATTAGCGCTTCAGGACTTTATGCTCAGAGAAAAAGAATGGATGTTATTGCCGAAAATCTTTCAAATATTGAAACAACCCGCACAGAAAAGGGTGGCCCTTACAAAAGGAAAATGGTCGCCTTGGGCACGGAGCCAATTAACGATTTCGACGATGTGCTTGGCTCTCAGCTTGAAGGAGTGAAAGTTGATGCAATTGTTGAGGATAATTCTCCTTTTAAAATTGTTTATAACCCAGGCCATCCAGACGCAAACAAGGATGGGTACCTTAGCAAACCCAATGTGGATCTTGCTGTTGAAATGGCGAATATGTTGATGGCCCGAAATGCTTTTTCCGCAAACTTGGCTGCCATAAAATCAACACGACAGATGGTTTTAAAAGCGCTTGAAATAGGAAGATAAAAAAATGAACAGTCTAAAAATTGGCAATCTGGAACCTATGGGTTTACAAAAGAGCGAACGAATCACACCAAATAGTTCGTCCGGATTTAAAGAAGCCATGAAAACTGCTATCGATAATGTAAACAATATGGAAAAAGATGGGGATAAATCCATTGTCAATCTTATCCAGGGGAAGGAAGATATTCACTCAACTATGATTGCGCTCCAAAAGGCGGATATATCAATGAGAATGCTTCTTTCTGTGAGGAACAAGGTTATTGAGGCCTATAAAGAAATAATGCACATGCAGTTCTAAACTAATAACAGTGAACGACTTAAATAAATTGACATATAAATCCCCCCCTTGCCCCCCTTTGTTAAAGGGGGGCAAGGGGGGGATTTATAAAATAAACAGAGCAGGTAAATGAATAATTCCTTGACTAACTTTATAAATTTTATCAAGTCATTGCCGTTTGCAAAAAAAGTAACTATTGCCGTTACTGTTATACTGCTAATAGCAGCTTTTGCCGTTATGTTTACTCTGGCTAATCAGGTTGAGTACCGGGTTCTTTTTAATAATCTTTCAGCCCAGGATGCAGGCGCAATTATAGAAAAACTGAAAGAAAAAAACATCACATACAAGATTGAAGGCGGCGGCTCACTTATACTTGTTCCTTCCGATCAGGTTTACGAGCTAAGGCTTAAAATGGTAGGAGATGGCATTCCCAGAGACGGCCAGATCGGTTTTGAAATATTTGATAAAACAGATTACAAAACAACTCAATTTGTTCAGGGCTTAAATTATCAGAGGGCCCTGCAAGGTGAACTGGCGAGGACAATTAATTGTTTTAAGGAAGTAAAAAGCTCAAGGGTATTTATAGTTCTTCCTAAAGAGACTTTGTTTGTGGAAGATGCAAAACCGGCTTCTGCTTCGGTGCTTCTTGACTTAAAATCAAACCTGCCGCCGGAACGCCTTTCGGCTATTGTTCATCTTGTGGCAAGCGCTGTAGAAGGTCTTGTTCCCGAAGAGGTGACAGTTGTTGATACAAAAGGACGAGTAATTTTTAAAGGCGGAAACAACGGCCAGTCAAATGCTTTGTTAAACAATTCACAGCTTGACTATAAAACGAATATTGAAAGTGAAGTTACAAGAAATATCCAGAGCATGCTTGAGGGAATTATCGGATCAGGCAATGCAATTGTGAGAGTCAATGCAGATATAGATTTTATTAAAACAAGCTTGAATGAAGAAGAATATGACCCTGCAGCAGCAGTCGTCAGAAGTAAAAGAGATATTGAAGAATCCTTCCAGGCCGGAAATGCTTCCCAAGAAACGGCTCCGTCAACAATTAATCAAAGAGCCGGCGTAATTCCCTCGGAAATGCTTTCTCAAAACGGAAAACAAAAAAAAGACATCTTAACAAATTACGAAATTAATAAAGTCACCAGGATAATATCCAAACCGGGCGGAACCGTTAAACGCTTATCTGTTGCAGCAGTCATAGACGGGCGATACGAAACGATAAAGTCATCTGACGGTTCTGAAAAAAGAAATTATATACCGAGAACGGATGAAGAATTAAAAAAATTTGAAGAAATAGTAAAAAGCGCTATGGGATATAATGAAGACCGGGAAGACAGAGTTTCCGTAAGTTCCATACCTTTTTCTGAAGCCTTGCCTGCTGAAGCTCAGATGGCATCAGAGAAATTTGATTTTCTGTCATTTCTAAAAGATTATAAAAATACCGTTATTAATCTTTTATTGCTGGTTGCCGTATTTTTTGTTCTGATAAAACCGCTGATAAACACATTAAAAAACATGCCGAAAGAACCTCTTGTTAATGTTAAGGAACTCCCGGCAACTGTTCACTCAAATATTCAGCTTCCCGGAGTTAACACAAAAAACCAGATTGAAAAAGCAATCGAAATAAGCAAAAGCAACCCTGAAAAAACCGAGCAACTAATTCGGGAATGGGTGAACGAGTAGGAAATGAATATAGACGGCAACGATATCAAAAAAACAAACGGCATTCAGAAAGCGGCAATTTTTTTGATGGCAATGGGAGAAGAATTTACGGCATCCTTTTTTAAAAAAACAGATCAAAATACCATCAAAAAGATAGGAAAACATATGTCTAAAATATCCTATATTCCTGCGGATGTTTTAAACTCTGTTATGAATGAATTTTTAAGAAGTTATGAAAGCGACAAGGCTATAGGTTTGTCAGGCAAAATATTTTTAAAGCAAGTGGCAGACAAGTCTTTAGGAGAATCTCCGGTTAAGGAAGTAGTAAAAGCGATAGAAAGGGAAAACGAAAACACCCCTTTTGCTGAGCTTGCATATCTATCTGCCGAAAGCATAATAAATATTTTTAAAGGGGAACACCCGCAAACTGTTGCGCTTGTGCTGTCCAGTTTGCCGCAGGATAAGGCAGCAGAAGTTCTGTCGCAGCTTTCCGATGAGCAAAAAGCAGACATTGCATATAGAATACTTAACATTGGAGAAGTAAATGATGATGTTATCAGAGATCTTGATGAAATATTAAAAAAAGAAATTACAGAGATCGGGGCAGGATCAAAAAGAAAATTTGACGGTATTGAAGCTCTTGCAAGCATATTAAATGAGGTAAGCGGCAAAACCGAAGAACTCGTTATGCAGCATATAGAAAAAGAAGATGGCATGCTTGCGCAAAAGATACGCCAGAAAATGTTTATTTTTGAGGATTTAGTAAAAGTTGATGACAAGAGTTTCAGAGAAATCTTGAAAAATGTCGCTAATGAAGTAGTAGTAAGGGCTATGAAAACAGCTTCTGAAGAGATGAAACAGAAAATATTCAGCAATTTATCGGAAAGAGCGGCCAATATGCTAAAAGAAGACTTTGAAGTGCTGGGCCCTGTCCGTCTTAGAGAGGTTGAAGAAAATCAGCAGGAACTTATCAGGGTTGCAAAGAAATTGGAATCCGAAGGCAAAATTGTTCTTGCGGGTAAAGGCAAAGATGATGTTTTTGTTTAAAAGACCCCAAACAAGTCTGTTTTATTTGATGAAATCGTAATAAATCAAACCTTAAATAACAGAACATGCATGAAGACACACGGAGAAGTTTTGAAACAATATGAGATAAAATCTTTTGATTATTTTTCCCCTTCGATGAGAAAAAAATCTGAGCCTTTTGCAGTAATTCATAAAATTAAAGGGAAAGATGCTGTTTTCTACCCTATGGACATAAATGGTAAATATTGTAAAAATGACGACCCCGAAGAAATTATAAAAAAAGCAAATGAAAGAGCTATGTTGCTTGAGCGGGAGGCATATGAAAAGGGATTTGAGCAGGGCGAAAAAGACGGTCTTGAACTGGGAGATGCAAAGGCTCAAAAAATAGTTGAAAATTTAGAAAGTGTTTTTGAGAAAATAAATAATTTAAGGTCTGATATTTTAAAATGTTATGAAAAGGAGATAATAACCCTTATTTGTGCTGTTGCTGAAAAAGTTATTGATCAACAGGTCAAAATAGACAGCACGATAATCAGAAGATCTGTGATAAATGCGATCAATATGGCAACGGATAAAAAATCCATCCGTTTGAAAGTAAATCCGGAAGATTTCGATTATATTGACAACCTGAGACCGGACATATTTCAGCGTTTTAATGAATTGGCATCAGTTGAAATAATTTCAAATCCGTCAGTAAAAAGGGGAGGCTGTTTTCTGGAAACACAATGCGGTGATGTGGATGCACGGATAGAAACACAACTTTCAATAATCGGCAAATACCTTGAACAAGCATATAAGGAAAATTATCTTGATTGATCTTGGCGGCGAAATTAATTGGAGTCACTATATTGAGTCTTTAGATAAATGCCGGCCAATGAGGCTTCAGGGCAAGATTGTAAAACTCTCAGGAATTGTGGCCGAAGCAAATGGGCCTGGGCTTTGTGTTGGAAGTCTTTGCGATATCGAAACTTCACCGGAGCATTTTACGCGGGCAGAGGTTGTGGGCTTCAATAATCAAAACCTGATTCTTATGCCGTTTGGTGAGTTAAGAGGTGTAAAGCCAGGCAGTAAAGTTATTGAAATCATGGAAAGATCATCAGTGCCTGTCGGCGACGCTTACGTAGGAAGAGTAATTGACGGTTTAGGGCAACCCCTGGACGGCAAAGGGGAAATATATCCGGATGCCGAATATCCCGTGTACGGAAAAGCTCTCAATCCATTGCAAAGAGGAATTATCAGTGAAGTCATGGATGTGGGCATCAGAGCTATTAACGCTCTGATAACCGTAGGCAAAGGACAGAGAATTGCAGTTATGGCCGGATCCGGAGTAGGAAAAAGCGTATTGATGGGCATGATGGCAAGAAATACAGCTGCGGATATTTCAATAATTGCTTTGATCGGTGAACGCGGCAGAGAAGTTAAAGAATTTGTAGAAAAGAAACTGGGTGGAAATGGAATAAAAAAATCAATCGTGATTGCATCAACATCAGATACGCCTGCCCTTATAAGGATAAGGGCGGCCTATTTCGCAAATGCGCTTGCTGAATACTTCAGAGATAAAGGGCTGGATGTTTTACTCGTTATGGATTCGATAACCAGAGTGGCTATGTCTCTAAGGGAGGTCGGGCTTGCAGCAGGAGAACCCCCAACATCAAAAGGATATACGCCGAGCGTTTTCACTCAGTTGCCCAAGATTCTTGAACGCGCCGGCAATATTGAGAATAAAGGCAGTATAACCGGCATTTATAATGTTCTGGTAGAAGGAGACGATATGAGCGAGCCGATAGCAGATGCCGTTCGCTCAATTGTTGACGGGCATATAGTACTATCCAGAGCTATTTCACATAAAGGGCATTATCCTGCGATAGATATTATGGCAAGCATAAGCAGAGTAATGAAAGATATTGTGGCATCCGATCACCTCGATCATGCCAGAAAAGTTATAAAAACACTTGCCGTCTATAAAGAGGCTGAGGATTTGATAAACATCGGTGCATATCAAAGCGGCAGCGACCCTGAAATAGATTTTGCAAAAAAAATGATCGGAAAGATCAATGCTTTTTTGCAGCAAAAAATTGAAGAAAAATCGGGATTCGATGAAAGCATTAAGGGACTGAATCAGTTATTTGGGGCTGCTTAAAATGAAACAATTTGCCTTCAGACTTGAAAAAGTATTACACTATAGAAAATATCTGGAGAAAAAAGCTCAAAAATTGCTAAGCGACAGCATATACGAATATCAATGCAGAGAAAATTCAATTATAGAGATCGAAAAAATACAGATAGAGCTTTCAGGCAAATGCAATGAAGAAAAAAAAAGAGGAATAGATATTGCCCGATATCATTGTTATAATCTTTATATTAAAAAATTAAACGATGATCGAGAAGAGGAAGTAATCGCCTTAAAAGATGCTGAGGCAAAGGTTCAATTGAATAGAAGATTGCTGGAAAATGAATTGATAAGAAAAAAAATTCTTGAAAGATTAAAGGAAATTCAGCGCGGTAGATATATGGAATATGCTGTAAAAGATGAGCAGAAGCAAACTGATGAGTCAGTAATTATCAGAAGTAAGAGGGTAACTTCATGAAGACTTTAACATATATTTTATTTATTGCTTTGCTTGTTCTTAAAATAGTTTTCATGTCGTTTTATATCTTCAGACCGGATATTGATAATTTATTATTAAGTACCAGTGCAATTGCTTCAGAAAATAAAACAGATTCCGGTGTGATCAATAAAAGTCCAGTTTTTGCGGATGAAGAAAAAAAAAATAATTTAGCTCTGATTTTAAAGCAAAAAGCCGAACTTAAAGCGCAGCAGGAAGAACTTGCGGCTATAAGGGATGACATCAACAATAAAATTGAACAGCTCACTCGGTTAAGAGAAGAAATAAAACTTGATTTAGCCAGAAAAGAAACAATTGACAGCCAAAAAATTAAACTCCTGATTAAAGCTTATTCAGCGATGAAACCTCAAAGCGCTGCGGAATTGATTGGAAAGCTTGACAATGATTTTGCAATTGAGCTGCTTTCACAAATGAAAGGAGAATCTGTCGGCACAATTTTGTCATATCTTGATAAAGACAAAGCGGCAAAAATAACTGCGGGGCTTGTGGGAAAATAGCAAACAACGGTTTCAGGCATATATATTTATAAGCTTACCCTTTTCCCAAAAATAAGCAGAGGGACGCGAAACCTTTTTGTCAAGCATAACTGCATCGTTGCGGCCCTGGAAGGAAACTTCCTCTCCGGAATCATTTTGCATAACTGTTATATCCGGCTTTTGGGCCAAAACGAGAGGCCAATTATTTGCTATATTGTTAATCAATTTGATACCTTTTTATTAAAAGCTTTACATGTAATATATTACCAATATTTTTTTATGTCAAGAACGATGCTACCGTAAAAAGCTCAAGAACCAAAAGAGGTTTTGACTCGTTTCCTTTTATAATTACTTTTCAATGACGCTATTTTCTCGTAAAATGAGAAATCGGACCGGTTTTAGTGGCGGCTCATTCCATAGTTACGAAGGATAATACCCCGGTTTCTCTAAACCGGTCAAGGGGTATGACCCTGATTGAATTTAAGCCAGGCATAAAAAAACGTTTCCGCCACCGTATGGCTTCTAATTCAGTCCAATGGTTCAGACTTTCGAGAGCGGTGAGTGCTTGCAGTCGCCCGTCCTCGTCCACTGTGATCATCGGATTCATTACCAATCCAAAACCCCGAGTTCGCATAAACGCAACCCACTTGCGCGAAGTTCGCAAAGCGCACCGCCAACCCAAGCCCTGCCTTTGAACACGCGTAACAGAAAACCATTTTCGAATAGTACATATGCAAAATCTTTGCTATTCAGAACTGCAGCGGGGCCGTGTCTTCTTTTTGTTGTCGGGAGATACATGTTTTCGTAGAAGTGCTCGAAATGGTCCATAGTTGTACTCTTCTCAAATCTATAGTCATACTTTCGAACAAGACGTAACTCGTTATCTCTGATCGTTTTGTGGAATCGTCGGCACACATCCTGCCACTCGCCAGTCACTTCAAGAGTGTGGGAAACGCACCTGGGTAAGATCAGAGCGTTATGACGGGGAAGGAAATTGATCAGACATAATGGTCCTTCAACGGCGACCAGGTCTGCAGACTTCTTCAATCCAGCGGCCCTTATCCTCCAGAATGGTATAGAGCGGGACGGCCGTTTGGAAGGCCATTGCTTAAGGATCTCAGGACAAAGCCTCGCTAGCGGAGTCAGGCCGATACCGATGGCCTTTGGCCCATCTGCGCCGACTGGTTCGGAGAACTCATTCAAGGCAAACATCGGTCTAAACAGGAGTCGCGCCATATCTTTCAATTGGAACAGCAGAGGCAGAAGAGATGACTCAGACCACACCGGAGCACCACGCTGGATTTTGTGCCACAGAAGACGAGCGGTCTCTAAGGGATAAATAGGCATGGAATATTTATGCGAGTAACTCATCGTGCCGCCCTGATTGAATTGATTTATAAGAATTTCTCTCTCCGGTGAAGGAGTATAAGAAAAACACTCTTGTGTGTCAATTGAATAGAGGGATACAAAATGGGGAAAATATTTCCTCTTTTGCCTTTTATAGAAGGGATATAATTTCCTTTCATCTGCCGTGTATTATAAATCACGATACTTTAACATAGCTAGTAGGCTGTAATTATTATAAATATAAATATTCTTAAAAGTTGGTACGCCGTTTGCTCTATTTGTTTTCAAATTACTTGCCAAAAGGGTTTTTCCAAAATGATGACAAATATAATGATAGCAAGATCAATACTTAATTTACTTAGCGGGATAAGTCCGAATTTAACCGACCAGCCAGTAGTAACAGGAGTAAATAATTTTGATACTATAATAAATAAATCCATGTCCAATTTTCTTAATACAAATGCAACTCAAAACGATGTTCAATCAAAAATTCCGGATCAGAAAGAACCCGGCAAATGCAATTATCTTGAAGTATTGCGAAAAGGCCTTTTAGAAAAAGGCAAGTCTCTGGATAAAATATATCTGAAAGGATCCGATATTAATACTCTGACAGTTTTTCTCAGTCATTGCGGCTACAATAAAATAAATGCTGAAAAATGCATTGAAAAACTGCTGGAAAAACATCCGGATGGGATGATAAAGCTATCCGATTTTTTTTCTGAGATTGAAAAGTATCCGCTTTCCCCCGGTGCAGAATCTTCCAAAAAAAATTCCTATT